>NZ_JBSHBP010000018.1:0-73591 GCF_053612065.1 Streptomyces sp. NPDC054765
GCTGTACTAAAATCACCCTAGCACGGTGTACTAGTACACCGTGCTAGGGTGATTTTCGTGAACACGAGCGCGCATACGAGCAGGCGGGAAGAGATCCTCGCCGCGGCCGTCCGGCTGGCGTACGAGCAAGGCGTCGGAACGTTGAGCGTCCGGTCCGTCGCAGCCGCGGCCGGCGTCGGGGCGAGCACCTTGCGGCACTACTTCCCGTCCCAGGCCGACCTCTATCTGGCGGTCGCGAGCCGGCTCGTCACCAACGTTCTCAGCGACCTCGACATCGCCGATGACAGCCGCGATCCGGCCGCCCGCCTGTACGACTGCCTCGCGCAGTTCGTGCCGTCCGACGAGCAGGCGTCGGCGCTGACAGGCTGGGCCGAGCTGGCCCGGCTGGCCCTCGGCGGCGACGCGGGAGTCGTGGAGATCCTCAAGACCGGGCGCCGGGCCTCGGAGGAGGTGCTGC
The DNA here is from genome assembly GCF_053612065.1 of Streptomyces sp. NPDC054765. Lineage (NCBI taxonomy): Bacteria > Bacillati > Actinomycetota > Actinomycetes > Kitasatosporales > Streptomycetaceae > Streptomyces > Streptomyces sp. NPDC054765. The sequence goes on from NZ_JBSHBP010000018.1 coordinate 458, forward strand.
TCCGCTGGTTCGGCGTGCTCGCCGATCAGGGGCATGTCGCCCCGGCCGACGTCGACGCTCACGTCACGCGCCTTCTCACCCTGATCGACGGACTCAACCTCGACCTGTCCCTCTTCCCCGACCGCGTCGATCTGGCCGCGGCGAGAACGGCACTCCGCTGGTTCGCCGAGCGCATCGTTTCCCCCTGCGTGAAATCCTGCCCGGTGAGATAGTGCGGATCGACACCTTTCTCCACCGGTCTTACTGACGAGGATCGGCGAAGACAGCCCTTCGCGCGGTTCGCGGCCTCACACTGGCGTCGTTGCTGAGCGGACACGTCAACGCCGGTCGAAATCAACCGTGTTGCGACCGGAGTACCAAAGGAGTGCCGACATGCAACTCAGCCCGCGAACCGTGCACGAAATCGATTCGCCGATGGGAGCGACGTACGCCCTGCTGACGGGTCGCAGCGGTGAGCGTGCGCTGCTCGATCTGGCCCAAGCCGCACCGAGCTATCCTCCCGCGATCGAGATGATCGAGCACGTCGCCAAGGTCGCGCACGAGCCGAATGGTGCTGCCTACGTGCCGAGCCCCGGGCTGCCCCGGCTGCGGGAGGCCTTCGCGGCCGACCTCAACCGCGGTTACCGGAGTCGGATAGGGCCCGATCAGATGGTCGTCACCGCAGGATGTAATCAGGCATTTTGCCTGGTCGCTCAGGCGCTCGCCGAGCCAGGTGACGAGATCATCGAAGCCCTGCCCTACTACTTCAACTACGACATGTGGCTGCGCATGAATGGCGTCGTGCCGCGATACCTGGAGCCCGGGTCTGATCTCGTGCCCACCCCGAAGGCGGCCGAAGCGCTCATCACGTCGCGCACCAGGGCGATCGTGCTGGTCACCCCGGGCAACCCGAGCGGCGTCAGCATTCCGCCGGATGTGCTCGCGGGTTTCTACGAGTTGGCGAAGCAGCACGATATCGCGCTGATCCTGGACGAGACCTACCGCTCGTTCCGCGACACCGCGCAACCGGCGCACGAGCTGTTCACCGACCCCAATTGGGGGCAAACCCTGGTAAGTCTGCACAGTTTTTCCAAGGACCTCGCGATGCCCGGCTACCGGGTGGGCGCGGTCGTCGCTTCGCCCGAGTTGAACCGCGAGGTGATGAAGTCGCTCGACTGCGTGGCGATCTGCCCGCCACGAGTCGGACAGGAGGCCGCCTGGGCCGGGCTGACCTCGGCCCAGGAATGGCGAGCTGCGCGCGCGCACGAGGTCACGGACAAGCGACGTTGGCTGGAAACCGTGCTGGCCGGCCGGCCGGGCGGTTTCGAGCTGCTGAGCTGCGGAGGGTTCTTCGGCTGGATCCGCCACCCCTTTGCCGAGCGCAGCACAGATGAGGTCGTGCGCGACCTCATCACCCGCTACGACACGCTCGTCATTTCAGGCACCGCCTTCCTGCCCGACGACCGCCAGGTATTCCGGGTCAGTTTCGGCAACGTCGACCAGGCCGGACTCACTGAATTCGCCGAGCGGCTTCAACTCATGGCCAAGGATCACCGTGGCTGACCCAGAACTTCGCGCGCAGCAGCCACATGGCTCCGATCCGGTGAGCCCGAGAGGGTGTCCGGTGCCGTTTTAGCCACCTGCAGCGTCTCTCGTCGACGTGCACCGGGTCGCGGAGAGCCGGGGCGCACGCCTGCCCGTGCCGGACCACGACCCCGACGTGAGCGGCACGGGCGGCGAAGGGAGGTGTGGCGAGGTGCGGGACGCTCCCGGGCGGCGGGCTACGCCAGCGCCTCAAGGTGCGCCAAGTCCTCCTCCGTGAGGCAGATATGGGCCGCGGCCAGATTCTCATCGAGATGCGCGGCCGAGCCCGTACCGGGAGTGGGCAGCAGCACGGGGGAGCGGTGCAGCAGCCAGGCCAGCGCGATCTGCCCGGTGGTCGCTCCGTGCCGGGCGGCGACCGCCGTGCGCGCCTCGCCCGCGGCGTCGGCCAGCGCACCGTGCCCCAGCGGGAACCACGGCAGAAATGCCGTGCCCCGCCGCTCGCAGAGCTCCAGTACGTCCTGCGCCGCGCGGTCCGTCAGGTTGTAGCGGTTCTGCACGGACGCGATGGGGGTGATGTCCTGTGCCTGCGCCAGCTCGTCCGCGCCGATGGAATCCAGCCCGATGTGCCGGATCTTTCCGGCCTGTTGGAGCTCCCGCAGCGCGCCCAGCTGGTCGGCCATCGGCACGTCCGGGTCCAGCCGGTGCAGCTGGTAGAGGTCGATGGTGCCGGTGCGCAGCCGGCGCAGGCTCGCCTCGCATGCGGCGCGCAGCTGCTCCGGGCGCCCCGCGAGGTGCCAGACGTCCGGGCCGGTACGCACCACCCCGCCCTTCGTCGCGATCACCAGCCCCGCCGGATACGGGTGCAGGGCGCGCGCCACCAGTTCCTCCGCCGCGTCCGGGCCGTAGTTGTCGGCGGTGTCGATCAGCGTGACCCCGCGCTCCACGGCCCGGCGCAGCAGCGCGACGGAACGCTGGGGATCGTCGTGCCGCGGCCCCCAGTAGCCGGGGCCGACGAGCCCGCCGGTCCCGAACCCCAGCCGCCGTACGGGCAGATCTCCACCGATCGGAAAGACGGTGTCCACGGTCACGGCTTCACGGCTCCACGGCTCCACGGCTCCACGGCTCCACGGCTCCACGGCTCCACAGCTCCACAGCTCCACAGCTCCACAGCTCCACGGCTTCACAGCTCCACGGCTTCACGACTCCACAGCTCCACAGCTCCACGGCTTCACGGTTTCGGTCTTCATGAAATCCGGACCCTAGAGGGTCGCGCCGTTCATAAGATCAACCGGTGCCTCCTGATATATCGCTGTTCACCCTGACCCTGCTCTGCCTGGCCGCCCTCGCGGCGGGCTGGATCGACGCCGTGGTGGGCGGTGGCGGTCTGCTGCTGCTCCCCGCCCTGCTGGTCGGCCTGCCGCACACCCCCGTCGCATATGTCCTCGGGACCAACAAGTCCACCGCCATCGCGGGCACCACCGCGGCCGCGGTCACCTACGTCCGCAAGGCCCCGATCGATGTGCGGACCGCGCTGCGCATCGGCCTCGCCGCGATGGCCGGTTCGCTGAGCGGGGCGTTCTTCGCGGCCGGTATCCACAGCGAGGTGCTGCGCCCGCTGATCATGGCCGTTCTGCTGGGGGTGCTCGCCTTCGTCCTCTTCCGGCCGGCCTTCGGGACCGCCCCCGCGCCCTCGGGGCCGGTCTCCCGCAAGCGCGTGGTGGCGGCCATCCTCGTCGCCGGCCTGGGCATCGGCTTCTACGACGGGCTGGTCGGGCCGGGGACCGGTGCGTTCCTCGTCATCGCGCTCACCGCGATCCTGCACATGGACCTGGTCGCGTCCTCGGCCACCGCCAAGGTCGTCAACGTCTGCACCAACATCGGCGCGCTGGCGATGTTCGCGATCCAGGGCACCGTGCTGTGGCAGCTCGGTGCCCTGCTCGCGCTGTTCAACCTCGTCGGCGGCATGGTGGGCGCCAGGATGGCCCTCAAGCGCGGCACCGGCTTCGTGCGGGGCGTGCTGGTGGTCGTGGTCATCGCGCTCTTGTGCAAGCTGGCGTACGACCAGTGGCTGGCGGTCTGATCCGCGGCCGGCCGGTTCTGCCCGGGGGGCGCCCCGCTCGGAACCGGCAGTGGCACCTCCGGAGGAAGGGTGCCGTATAAGGGCGCCGTACAGAGGGCGTGCAGCGCGACTCCGGCCGCACCGACGGGGCTCGGCCCCACCGACGGGGCTCGGCCCCACCGCCGGGGCTCGGCCGCATCTTCCGGAAGCCTTCGTCCGTGGACTGGTCAGGTTCATCCGCGGATCGGCCATATGCCGGAGAATCCGTAAGATTCAGAAAAGTGTGAAGTCTCGGAAATTACCCTGCTGCCACCTCATCCCGGACCGCCCCCGCGCTCGCCGTGGGGCGCGCCCCCGCCGCGATCTCCGTGACGGCCGTCAGCAGTACCGCCGAGTCCTCGACCGCCAGCAGGCCGTGCCGCTCGCGCGGGTCGGCGACCTGGCCGGCCGTCAGTTCCCGGCCGCCGCCGGCCCCGGTCACCCGTACCCGGCCGTGCAGTACCTGCAGGCTTGCCGCCGGGGGCGCGTTGTGTTCGTCCAGCGCCGCGCCCGCGACCAGCGCGATCACGGTCTGCCGCAGCGGGCCGTCGTGCAGGAAGAGCCGGGCGCTGCGCCCGTGAGCGGAGTTTCTGGCCTCGTCGAGCTGCTGGCGGGCGAGCGCATCGAGATCGTCCATGATGCTGGCCTTTCGCGTGCGGACCGGCGGCTGGGCTCCCCCTCCATCGTTGCCGGTGCGCGGGGGGACGCAACCGGGGGCCGGGCCCGCCGCCCCCTCCGGCCCTGTTGCCGGCCCCGCTGCCGGCCCCATTGCCCACGTCGTCCGCCACGTCGTCCGCCGCGTCGACCGCCGCGTCGTCCGCCCCCGCCGCTCCGTCGTCCGCGGCTGCGAGCGGGACGGCGTCCGGGTAAATACCGCCCCGGAGCGGGCCCGTCACTTACGGGATGATCATCTCGGTCCGTACGATGCGGTGCGGTCCTGTGCCCCCGGTCAGGCCTGCTTGACCGATGCGGCCCCACCGCTCCGCCCGTCCCCCCACCGCGAAGGATGCGCAAACGTGGCCGACCCGACTGCCCCGAACCAGCCACCCGACCCCGCCGGGCGGCCGGCCCGATTCCTGACCGTCATGACGACCACCGACAGCGAAGCCAAGGCAGGGCAACTGGCGCGCGGTGCGATCGAGGCCAGGCTCGCCGCCTGTGCGCAGGTCAGTGCGCCGGTGACCTCGGTGTTCCGCTGGGACAACGCGATCGAGACCGGCCAGGAGTGGCAGGTGCTGTTCAAGACGGCCGAGGCACGCTACGAGGCGCTGGAGGCCTATCCCCTGCAGGCGCACGACTACGACGCCCCCGAGATCATCGCCACCCCGGTCACCCGTGGTGGCGCCGGCTATCTGTCCTGGGTCGCAAAGGAGACGAGCTGACGTGCAGCGAGACAACACCGGCCGCGACGGTATGACACGCGTCGAGCAGGCCCGGCCCGGCCGGCGGACGTGGCGGAGGGCCACGACGGCCGTACTCGGCATGGCGGTGTGCCTGGCCGCCGCGCCCGTCGGCCACGCGGTCGACGACATGCGGCGCGAGGCACCGAGCGCCGGCAAGCCCAGCCCGTCCCCCGGCCCCGCCTGGACCAGCCGCGACGCCGCCGCCTACTGGACGGCCGACCGGATGGCGGCCGCCGCACCTGCCGGGGGTGACGCCGCGGCCGCAGCCGACGCGCCGGCGGCCGGGGCGGAGACCGCCACCCCGCCCGCCGGGCCGTCGACCCGGTCCGCCGCCGCGCCCGCGGCCCGGTCCGCCGCCACCGCACGGCACTTCGGCGGCGTTCCGTCCGTCGGCGTGCTGTTCTCCGTCGACGGGGACACCAAGGCGCACCACTGCACCGCCAGCGTGGTGCACAGTCCGCACGGCAATCTGATCCTCACCGCCGGGCACTGCAATCCGGGGAGCCGTGCCGCCTTTGTCCCGCAGTATCGTTCCGGCGCGGGCACCCAGCCGTACGGGGTGTGGGCGATCGAGGACACCTTCGCCTACCCCGGCCGTGGCACCACCGGCTCCGGGGCGGACCTCGATTTCGCCTTCGCCACCGTCGCCCCTGACGAGGACGGTCACCCCGTCGAGCAGACCACCGGCGGCAACACCCTCTCCCCGACGCCCGGTTACACCAACGACGTCACCGTCGTCGGCTACCCGAGCGTCCGCCACGACCCCCAGGACCGGGCCGTACGCTGTGCCACCCGCACCAGCCGGCTGACCGGCACCCGTGAACTCCGCATGGAGTGCGGCGGGTTCTTCGGCGGCACCTCCGGCAGCCCCTGGCTGGCCGACTTCGACGAGGAGAGCGGGACCGGCCGGGTCATCGGGCTGATCGGCGGCCTCAACGGCGGCGGCCCCAAGGGCCCGGAGAACAGCCGCATTTCCTACAGCCCGTACTTCGGGACGAAGGTGCTCGACCTCTACTCCCGCGCGTCACAGACCTGATCCGAGGGTGGCCGGAGTGTGACCGGAGGGGACGGAGGCGCTGATGCAGCGCCTCCGTCACCCCGTTCTCGTGCGGCCCGAGGGCCTTCTCGCGGCCATCATCAGCGGCGACGTGACGGCGCTGGGAGCGTGGCCGGACGAACGGCACGGCCCCGGAACCTTCATGGGCCTGTTCCGCACCCCGGGGTACTTCGAACCCGGCTTGACCGCTTGGGCGGTCCCTCGGCGGCCCCGTCCGTGCGCTGCCCCCGCAGCGCATGGGCGGGGGCTACCGCGCGCCCTGGTGCTCGCCCTCGCCGCGGTCGCGCACGTAGGTGCCCCGCTGCGGCACGGTGTGGACGTACCCGAGTTCCCGCACCGCACGACGGGCGGTGTCCCGGGCCACCGGGCCACGCCCCATCGCTGAATCCATGAGGACTCCGAGGAGATCGGACGGTCTGGTCGTGACCCGGCGGTGGTCGTGACCGGCGTCGCAGGCTGCGACGTCCACCGTGCCGTGATGGTTGCACCGGCGGCCTGGCATCGTGGCAGAGGAAGCACCCCGTCCCGGAGAGGAAGCGCCACATGACCACCGTGCCCGAGCGTCTGCCGTTCTTCGTCTACGGAACGCTGCGCCCCGGCGAGGCCAACCACGCCCGGTCCCTGCGCGGCCGGACCGCCGCCGAGGAACCGGCCCGTATCGGCGGCGCGCTGCTCTACGCCGGCCCCGGATACCCCTACGCCACGGCCGGGCCCGCCGACGCCGTGGTGCACGGCGCCCTCGTCCTGCCCCGCGCCGCCGACTACGACGAGGTGTGCGCCACGCTGGACCGGCTGGAGGACTACACCCCCGGCGACCCGCGGAACGTCTACGAGCGGGTGCGCACCGAGGCCGTGTGCGCGGACGGCAGAACCGTGGAGGCCTGGGTCTATCTGGCGGCCCCGCCCCTCGCCGCCCGGCTGCGCGCCACCGGCACCCCCTTCGAGGGCGGCGACTGGCTGACCTCGGGGAGGGCGGCGGGCTGAACACCGCCGCCCCGGGACGGCCGCTGCCGGACCCGCCCCGGGACAGCCGGTGCCGGACCCGCCCCGGAGAGAACGGCGCCGGCGCCGCCCCGGAAGACCAGCACCGGACCCGCCCAGGGTGCCGCCGCGGCATCGGACCCCGCCCCGGATAGCCTGGACGACTCCGCCCCGGCGGAGACCCTTCCCGTTACCGCAGAACAGGTGTGACCCGCGTGGCTTCCTCCCCGTCCTCCCCCTCCGCCGCAACCGCCTCCGCGCCGCTGCCCAAGGCGGAGCTGCATCTGCACATCGAGGGCACTCTGGAGCCCGAGCTGGCCTTCGCGCTCGCCGCGCGCAACGGCGTCACGCTGCCGTACGCCACCGAGGACGAGCTGCGCCGCGCCTACTCCTTCGCCGATCTGCAGTCCTTCCTGAACCTCTACTACGCGCTGATGGCCGTGCTGCGCACCGAGGACGACTTCGCCGACCTCGCCCACGCCTATCTCGCCCGCGCCAGGGAACAGGGCGTACGGCACGCCGAGATCTTCTTCGACCCGCAGGCGCACACCGCGCGGGGCGTCCCGATCGGCACGGTCATCAACGGCCTGGCCCGCGCGCTGGACGGTGCCCAGCAGACCTACGGCATCAGCACCCGCCTGATCATGTGCTTCCTGCGCGACGAGAGCGCCGAATCCGCCCTGACGACCTTCGAGGCGGCCCGCCCGCACCTGGACCGGATCACCGCCGTCGGCCTGGACTCGGCCGAGGTCGGGCACCCGCCGTCGAAGTTCCGGGAGGTCTTCGCGCTGGCCCGGGAGGCCGGGCTCAAGTGCGTGGCGCACGCGGGGGAGGAGGGGCCCCCGGCCTATGTGTGGGAGGCCCTGGACGTGCTCGGCGTGGACCGGATCGACCACGGTGTGCGCTCCCTGGAGGACGAGCGGCTGGTGGCCCGCCTGGTGGCCGATCAGGTGCCGCTCACCGTCTGCCCGCTGTCCAACGTCCGGCTGCGGGTCATCGACGACCTCGCCGACCACCCGCTGCCCGCGATGCTGGACGCCGGACTGCTGGTGACCGTCAACTCCGACGACCCCGCCTACTTCGGCGGCTACGCGGACGACAACTTCACCGCCGTACGCGACGCCCTCGGCCTCGATGCGGAGACCCTGCGCACGCTCGCCCGTAACTCCTTCCGCGCCTCTTTCCTCGACGAGGCGACCCGCGCGGAGTATCTGAAGGAACTGGACGCGCACCAGGCATGAGGACCGCCTGAGGACCGCCTGCCTGAGGACCGCCTGCCGCCCGCCTGAGGACCTCAAGGCGGGCGGCAGGCCCAGGCCCCCAAAGCGGGCGGCAGGGAGGTGAGTTCGCCCCCTGCCGCCCGTCCTTACCGTGCGGCGGCCTCCGGTGCGGGCCGCAGGGAACACGAAGTTCGCCGCGGGGAAACGACGCCGCAACGCCCGGCTGCCACGCTCACGCCATGACGGCGCCGCTATCGCACCCGACCTCCCCGCCCTTGGCCCCCCTCGGCACGGGAGACCTCGCCGCCGAGATCGGTGCACAGCTCAGCGCACAGCTCAGCCGGGTCCGGCTGCACGGCTTCTGCCACCCGGCACCACCCGCCCCCGCCCTCGTCGCGGTGGCCCACGGCAGCCGCGACCCCCGCGCCCTGCCCACCGTCCGGGCACTGCTCGACCGGGTCCGTGCGCTGCGCCCCGGCCTGCCCGTACGGCTCGGGCACCTTGACCTGAACCGGCCGCTGCTCGCCGACACCCTCGCCGAGCTGCGCGGCGAGGCCGTCCTCGTCCCGCTGCTCTTCGGCCGCGGCCACCACGTCACCCACGACCTGCCCGCCGCACTGGCCGCCGCACCCCACCTGACCGGCCGGACCGCCGGACCCCTCGGACCACACACCCTCCTCGCAAAGGCGCTGCACGGCCGCCTGGTGGAAGCGGGATTCCCCGCAGGCCGCGGCCCGCGCACCGCCGTGGTCCTGGCCGCGGCCGGCTCCCGGGCCCCGCGGTCCGTCCAGGACACCGAACGCACCGCACAGCTGCTCTCGGCCCGGCTCGGCGGCACCCCCGTCCTCCCCGGCTACGCCTCGGCCGCCGCCCCCACCGTCGCCGACGCGGTCCGTGCGCTGGCCGCGCGCGGCCACGACCGGATCGCCGTCGCCGGCTGCTTCACCGCCCCCGGACGCTTCGCCGCCGCGTGCGCGGCCACCGCCCCCGGGCCCGCCGCCGCGCCCCTGGGCGACCACCCCGCACTGGCCCGTCTCGTACTGCACCGCTACGACCAGGCGCTGCTTGCGCGTACCGGATCCGACCCCGGGAGCACCAGGGCGGCTACCGTCGCGGTATGACGGGCACCTCACCGACCATCCCCGGTTACACCACGGCCGATACCGAGCGCTGGGTCACCGAGCCCGACAAACGGCCGGGACGCACCGCCTTCCAGCGCGACCGCGCCCGGGTGCTGCACTCCGCCGCGCTGCGCCGGCTGGCGGGCAAGACCCAGGTCGTCACCCCGGGCGCGCACACCCCCGCCTGGGACGCCAGCCCGCGCACCCGCCTGACCCACTCCCTGGAGTGCGCCCAGGTCGGCCGGGAGCTGGGCGCCGCCCTCGGCTGCGACCCGGACCTGGTTGAGACCGCCTGCCTGGCACACGATCTCGGCCACCCGCCCTTCGGGCACAACGGCGAGCAGACGCTCAACGAGGTCGCCGCGCCCTGCGGCGGCTTCGAGGGCAACGCCCAGTCGCTGCGGCTGCTGGCCCGTCTGGAGCCCAAGCGGTTCGTGCCCGCCCCGGACGGCTCGGCGGTCAGCGTCGGCCTGAACCTCAGCCGTGCCGCCCTCGACGCGGCCACCAAGTACCCCTGGCCGCGCGGCGCCCACCCCAGCGACCCCGGGTCCCCGAAGTTCGGGGTCTACGAGGACGACCTGCCGGTCTTCGGGTGGCTCCGGCAGGGCGCCCCCGAGGGGGCACAGAGCTTCGAGGCCCAGGTCATGGACTGGTCCGACGATGTGGCGTACTCGGTGCACGACGTCGAGGACGGCCTGCACGCCGGACATCTGGACCCCAACCTCCTGCTCGCCGACGCCGAGCGCGCCGAGATCTTCGCGGTCGCCGGGGAGCGCTATGCGCCCGGCGCCGGACAGGGGGAGCTGGCTGCGGCGCTGGACCGCCTGCTGGAACAGCAGTGGTGGCCGCACGGCTACGACGGCTCCGCGCTCGCGCAGGCCCGCCTCAAGGACGCCACCAGCCAGCTGATCGGCCGCTTCTGCCTCGCCGCCGAGGCCGCGACCCGGGCCCGGTGGGGGAGCGGGCGGCTCACCCGCTACGGAGCCGAGCTGGTGGTTCCGGCCGAAACGCGGCTGGAATGCGCCGTTCTGAAAGCCGTCGCCGACCGGTTCGTCATGCAGCGCCCCGACCAGGAAGCGCTCCGTGCCGACCAGCGCATCGTCATCGCCGAACTGGCCGAGGCGCTGCTCGCCCGCGCCCCCGACGGCCTTGACCCGCAGTTCCGTTCACTGTTCGACGCGGCCCCCGACGACACCGCACGGATGCGCGCCGTCATCGACCAGATCGCGGCCCTGACCGACACTTCGGCCCGTTCTCTGCACGCCCGTCTCACCCGGCACCCCGGTCACACCACGGGCCGCCGGGGGTGACCCTGGGGGGAAGCCCCTCTTCCCCCCTCACGCTCCGTGCGGGACGCTCGGACCCGGCCGTTTTCGAACGGAGCACCCTGACATCGGTGAACAGAGACCCTGACCGCGGAGAAACTCTGACCGCAAAGAACCCTGACCACCGCGCACGGGACACCCGTTCAGCAGCGAACGGGAACCCGGGCGCACCGCAGGCATCAACGGGGGAGAGCAGACCGGGGGGCGTTTACGGACGCGGACGCGGACGTACGGCACCGCAACGAGGAGGAAGCAAGTGGTCGACGCACACCAGACGTTCGTCATCGTCGGGGGTGGCCTGGCCGGCGCAAAAGCCGCGGAGACTCTCCGCGCCGAAGGGTTCACCGGCCGGGTGATCCTCATCTGCGACGAGCGCGACCACCCCTACGAGCGCCCCCCGCTCTCCAAGGGGTTCCTGCTCGGGAAGGAAGAGCGCGACAGCGTCTTCGTCCATGAGCCCGCCTGGTACGCCCGGAACCAGATCGAACTGCACCTGGGCCAGCCCGCCGTCCATCTGGACCCCGCGGCCAGGACCGTCCGCCTCGGCGACGGCACCCTGATCGCCTACGACAAGCTGCTGCTGGCCACCGGCGCCGAACCGCGCCGCCTGGACATCCCCGGCACCGGCCTGGCCGGCGTGCACCACCTGCGCCGCCTCGCGCACGCGGAGCGGCTGCGCGGTGTCCTGGCCTCGCTCGGCCGCGACAACGGACACCTCGTCATCGCCGGCGCCGGCTGGATCGGCCTGGAGGTCGCCGCCGCGGCACGCTCCTACGGCGCCGAGGTCACCGTCGTCGAGGCCGCCCCGACCCCGCTGCACGGCATCCTGGGCCCCGAACTCGGCGGCCTGTTCACCGACCTGCACCGCGCACACGGCGTCCGCTTCCATTTCGGCGCCCGCTTCACCGAGATCGTCGGACAGGACGGGATGGTGCTCGCCGTGCGCACCGACGACGGCGAGGAACACCCCGCCCACGACGTGCTCGCCGCGATCGGCGCCGCCCCGCGCACCGCACTCGCCGAACAGGCCGGGCTGGACCTCGCCGACCCGGCGGCCGGCGGCGGGGTGGCCGTCGACGCGGCGCTGCGCACCTCCGACCCGTACGTCTACGCCGCCGGTGACGTCGCCGCCGCCGACCACCCCCTCCTGGACACCCGTCTGCGCGTCGAGCACTGGGCCAACGCCCTCAACGGCGGCCCGGCCGCCGCGCGCGCGATGCTGGGCCAGGACATCAGCTACGACCGCATCCCGTACTTCTTCTCCGACCAGTACGACGTCGGCATGGAGTACTCCGGCTACGCCCCGCCCGGCTCCTACGCCCAGGTCGTCTGCCGCGGCGACGTCGCCAGACGGGAGTTCATCGCCTTCTGGCTCGGCGCGGACGGCCGGCTGCTCGCGGGGATGAACGTCAACGTCTGGGACGTGGCCGAATCCATCCAGCAACTGATCCGCGGCGGAGCCCGGTTGGCACCCGAGGCGCTGGCCGATCCGGAGGTTCCGCTGTCCTCGCTGCTCCCGTAGCGTGCGCCCATGACGCAGAACCCCAACGGTCCCACCGGATCCACCGGATCCACCGGGCCCACCGGATCCACCGGATCCACCGGCCCCGGCAAAGCCGGCGTCCCGGTCGTCACGCTCGACGACGTCCGGGACGCCGCCCGGCGGCTGGCGGGCGTGGCACACCGCACGCCCGTGCTGCGCTCCCGCACCCTCGACGCGCTGGCCGGCGCCGAGATCTTCCTCAAGTGCGAGAACTTCCAGCGGGCCGGCGCCTTCAAGTTCCGCGGCGCCTACAACGCCGTCTCCCGGCTCTCCCCGGAACAACTGGCCCGCGGGGTCGCCGCCTACTCCTCCGGCAACCACGCCCAGGCCGTCGCCCTGGCCGCCCGGGAACTGGGCAGCCATGCCGTCATCGTCATGCCCGAGGACGCCCCGGCGTCCAAGACGGACGCCACCGCCGGCTACGGCGCCGAGATCGTCCGCTACGACCGCTACACCGAAGACCGCGCCGCCCTCGGCCGGCAGCTCGCCGAGGAGCGCGGCCTCGCCCTGATCCCGCCGTACGAGCATCCGCACATCATCGCCGGCCAGGGCACCGCGGCCCTGGAGCTGATCGAGGAGACCGGCCCGCTCGACGCGCTGCTGACACCGGTCGGCGGTGGCGGGCTGATGGCCGGCTCGGCCACCGCCGCCACCGCGCTGGTCCCCGGCATCCGCATGATCGGCGTGGAGCCGGAGGCCGGCGACGACACCCGGCGCTCACTGGCCGCCGGCCACCGCGTCACCATCCCGGTCCCGCGCACCATCGCCGACGGCCAGGCCATCGACACCCCCGGCGAGCTGACCTTCGCCGTCAACCGCCACCTCCTCGACTCCGTCGTCCTGGTCAGCGACGACGAGATCCGCGCGGCCATGAAGCTGGCCTTCGAACGCCTCAAGATCGTCACCGAACCCAGCGGCGCCAGCGCCCTGGCCGCCCTGCTCGCCGGCCGCATCGCCCCCCTGCCGCCCCGCGTCGGCGTGATCGTCTCGGGCGGCAACGTGGGACTGGAACGGTTCCTGGAGCTGCTGGGCTGACCGGGGAGGCCGGCCGGGGCGAGGGAGCCCCACGGCGCTCGCCGACGGCTCCCCCAGGGGCTGCCCGACCGGAGCCGTCGGCGCGCACGGACGCGCGGCCAGGACTGTCCGACCCCGGCCGTAGAATTCACGCGTGGCAGGCAGGATCAACGATGACGATGTGAAGGCGGTACGGGACGCGGTCCCGATCGACGCCGTCGTGTCCGAGTACCTCCAGCTCCGCAACGCCGGCGGTGGCAACCTCAAGGGCCTGTGCCCCTTCCACGACGAGAAGTCCCCGTCCTTCCACGTCAGCCCCGCCAAGGGTCTCTATCACTGCTTCGGCTGCCAGGAGGGCGGCGACACCGTCGACTTCATCATGAAGCTCGACCACCTCTCCTTCGCCGAGACCATCGAACGGCTTGCCTCCCAGGCCGGCATCACCCTGCGCTACGAAGAAGGCGGCTACACCCCCGGCCGCCAGCAGGGCGAGCGCACCCGCCTGGTGGAGGCCCACAAGGCCGCCGCCCAGTTCTACGTTGAGCAGCTGGACGGCCCCGAGGCCGAGATCGCCCGCAAGTTCCTCGCCGAGCGCGGCTTCGACCAGGCCGCCGCCCAGCATTTCGGCGTCGGCTACAGCCCGGCCGGCTGGGACCACCTCACCCGCTTTCTGCGCGGCCGCGGCTTCAGCGACCAGGAGCTGGTCCTCTCCGGTCTCTCCCAGGAGGGCCGCCGCGGCCCCATCGACCGCTTCCGCGGCCGCCTGATGTGGCCGATCCGCGATATCGCCGGCGAGGTCGTCGGCTTCGGTGCCCGCAAGCTCCGCGACGACGACAACGGCCCCAAGTACCTCAACACCCCCGAGACGCCCCTCTACCGCAAGTCCCAGGTTCTCTACGGCATCGACCTCGCCAAGAAGGAGATCGCCAAGACCAACCGCGCGGTCGTCGTCGAGGGCTACACGGACGTCATGGCCTGCCATCTCGCCGGCGTCACCACCGCCATCGCCACCTGCGGTACGTCCTTCGGCGAGGGCCACATCAAGATCCTCCGCCGCCTGCTGATGGACAACTCCGGCTCCGAGGTCGTCTTCACCTTCGACGGCGACGCCGCAGGCCAGAAGGCCGCCCTGCGCGCTTTCGAGGACGACCAGAAGTTCGCCGCCGAGACCTCCATCGCCATCACCCCCGGCGGAATGGACCCCTGCGACCTGCGGCTCGCCAAGGGCGATGCGGCCGTCGCCGATCTCGTCGAGGCCCGCACCCCGCTCTTCGAGTTCGCGCTGCGCCATGTCGTCTCCCGGCACAACCTCGACACCACCGTCGGCCGCGCCGCCGCCCTCGACGAAGCCGCCCCCATCGTCGCCCACATCAAGAACAGCTCCATCCAGCACGAATCCGCCGTCCAGCTCGCCGGCATGCTCGGCATCCTGGACACCCAGTTCGTCGTCCGCCGGGTCAGCCAGCTCGCCCGCTGGGCCCGCGAGCGCGGCCGTGACGGCGGCCCCGACCAGGGCCGCCGGCCGCACCGCGGACAGCCCCCGGCCGCCGAGCAGGCCCGCCCCGCCCCCGGCCCGCGCGGCCCGGCGCTCAATCTCCGCAGCCCCGCCCACCGCGTCGAGCGAGAGCTCCTCAAGCTCGCGCTGCAGCGCCCCGACCTGGTCTCCCCGGCCTTCGACGCCTACGGGGCCGACGAGTTCACCGCCCCGCCCTACGCCGTGGTCCGCCAGTGCGTCGAGGACGCCGGCGGCACCGCGGCCGGCGCCGCCGACAGCGCGTACATCCCCCGGGTACGGGAAGCGGCCCCCGACGACACCGTCCGCGCCATGGTCACCGAGCTCGCCGTCGAACCGCTGCACACCCGCCGTGACCCCGACGAGGCCTACGCCGGCGTCCAGTTGGTCGCCGTCCGCCTCGCCGCCGTCAACCACCGCGTCACCGAAATCCGCGGCACCCTCCAGCGCCTCGGCCCCCGCGCCGACCCCGAACACCTCGCCGCCGTACAGAACGAACTCTGGGTCCTCCAGCAGTACGGCCAGTCCCTGCGCGAACGCGGCCACGCCGCCCTGTAGCGCCCCCGGGACTCCCCGCGGTAGCCGTCCGGTCACGGACCGGACTCAAAAAGTGCTCGCACGCCCCTCGTGGAGGGAGTGTGTCGTACTCCACACTGAGAAGCGGTGCCTGAGTCCTCGGAGCGCGGCGGGCCCGGTCGCACCGCGCCGGAATCCCCCGCGGAACCGCTCGTGACGTACGGGACGGACAGCGGCTCGGCCGCAACCGTGCCCGACCACCTTTCTGCCGCCTCAGCAGCGATCACCCTGGAGGTCGCCCCCGTGCAGACCCAGACCCTCGCCGACGCGCCGACCGTTGCAGAACCGGCCACGGACCCGGCCACGGACCCCGACACCGAGCCGGCCCCGGAAGCGCTCACCGTGCCGCAGCAGGCCGAACCACCCGCCGCGGAGATGCTCATCGAGGCGATCACCCCGGAACGTGCGCAGCGCCCCGAGACGGGCGGCCCGTCCTCCGACCTCTTCCGCCAGTACCTCCGCGAGATCGGCCGGATCCCGCTGCTCACCGCCGCCGAGGAAGTCGAACTCGCCCGCCGCGTCGAAGCCGGTCTCTTCGCCGAGGAGAAGCTCACCAACGCCCCCGACCTCTCCTCCCGACTCGCCTTCGATCTCGACAAGTTGGTGGTCCTGGGCCGGATGGCCAAGCGCCGCCTGATCGAGGCCAACCTGCGCCTGGTGGTCTCCGTCGCCAAGCGCTACGTCGGCCGCGGGCTGACCATGCTCGACCTCGTCCAGGAGGGAAACCTCGGGCTGATCCGTGCCGTCGAGAAGTTCGACTACGCCCGCGGCTACAAGTTCTCCACCTACGCCACCTGGTGGATCCGCCAGGCGATGTCCCGCGCGCTGGCCGACCAGGCCCGCACCATCCGTGTCCCGGTCCATGTCGTCGAGCTGATCAACCGCGTGGTGCGGGTCCAGCGCCGGATGCTCCAGGAACGCGGCCACGAACCGACGCCCGAGGAGGTCGCCACGCACCTCGACCTGACCGGGGAACGCGTCAGCGAGGTGCTGCGGCTGGCCCAGGAGCCGGTCTCGCTGCACGCCCCGGTCGGCGAGGAGGAGGACGTCGCCCTCGGCGACCTCATCGAGGACGGCGACGCCGCCTCACCCGTCGAATCCGCCGCGTTCCTGCTGCTCCGCGAGCATCTCGACGCGGTCCTGTCCACCCTCGGCGAGCGCGAACGCAAGGTCGTCCAGCTCCGCTACGGCCTCGCCGACGGACGCCCCCGCACCCTGGAGGAGATCGGCCGGATCTTCGGCGTCACCCGCGAGCGGATACGGCAGATCGAGTCCAAGACCCTGGGCAAACTCCGCGACCACGCCTTCGCCGACCAGCTCCGCGGCTACCTCGACTGAGGCCGCCGGGCCCCCGGCCCGGCGCACCCCGGGACCTCACACCGACCGCTGGAACGCCCCGGGATGGACCTCGTCGCGCACCGTCGTGTACTGCTGGCGCACGGCCTGGCCGACCGGCAGCTCCTCGCCCGCCTCGAACACCTGGCTCGCGGCGGCCGGCCACGGCGGCGGATCGACCCAGGCGGCCTGGCCGCCCGCCCCGGACTCCGCGCCGGCGGCCGGGGTGAGCGTGCCGTGCGCCACGCCCCACGCCCACGCCGCCTGCCGCGCCGCGCCCAGCGCCGCGTACTCGGCCGGCTGCGGCACCACGACCGGCACCCCGAACAGCCCCGGCGCCACCGTCTGCACGGCGCCCAGCTCCGCGGCCGCGCCCAGCAGGAACACCCGGCGCACCGCCACACCCCGCCCGCGCAGCACATCCAGCGCATCCGCCAGCCCGCAGAGCATGCCCTCCACGGCCGCCCGTGCCAGATGCTCCGGCTTCATGCTCTCCCGCCGTATCCCGTGCAACGACCCGGCGGTGTGCGGCAGATGCGGCGTCCGCTCACCCTCCAGGTACGGCAGCAGCACCATGCCGTACGCACCGGGCGACGACTTCAGCGCCAGCTCGGACAGCCCCTCCAGATCCGTCCCCAGCATCTCCGCCGCCCCGCGCAGCACCCGCACCGCATTGCTGGTGTGCACGACGGGCAGATGCCGGCCGGTCGCGTCGGCGAACGAGGTGATCGTCCCGGTCGGGTCGGCCAGCGCCTCGTGATGGATCCCGAACACCGACCCCGAGGCGCCCAGCGACACCACGGCGTCGCCCGCCCCGACGCCGAGCCCGAAGGCGGCCGCCATCGTCTCGCCCGTACCTGCCGAGATCAGCAGCCCCTCCGGGGTGAACCCGGCCGTCCCCGAGGGGCTCAGCACCTCCGGCAGCCGCACCTGATGGCCCAGCGCCAGCTCCACCAGATCCGGCCGGTACGACTCGGTCGCCGCCGACCAGAAGCCGGTCGCCGAGGCCCCGCCGCGGTCCGTCGTACGCCGCGCGGGCCGCCCCAGCAACTGCCACGCCAGCCAGTCGTGCGGCTGCATGATCTCCGCGATCCGGGCCGCATGCGCCGGCTCCGTACGCGCCAGCCAGCGCATCTTCGTCACCGCGTGCGACGCCTGCGGCACCGCCCCGACGGCCTGCGCCCACGCGGTACGCCCGCCCAGCGAGTCGATCAGGTCCGCGGCCGAGCTCTGCGCCCGCTTGTCATTGCCCACCAGCGCGGGGCGTACGAGGTTGCCCTCGGCATCCAGCGGGACCAGACCGTGCGGCTGCGCGGAGACACCGATCGCCTGCACCCCTTCGAGCAGCCCGTTGCCCGCCGCCTCGCCGAGTGACATCAGCCACGCCTGCGGATCGGCCTCGGGCCCCTTCGCGACGGGGTGCGGCGCATACCCGTGCCTGATGACGGCACCCGTGTCCGCATCGCAGACAACGATCCGTGTGCTCTCGGACGAACTGTCCAATCCGGCGACTATCCCCATGCACCCAGATGATGCCCCATACGACGCAAAGGGAAGGAGTCAGGGGACGCATAGGGCAGAAGTCAGGGGACACATAGGGAAGGAGCCAGGGTTCGCCCCCGGGAGCCTCCGGCTCAGGTATTGCTCGTGCCCCAGTCGTCCTCACCGGAGCCGCGCTGCTCGCGCAGCGAGCGGACCCGGTCACTGACGGATTGCGGCATCCGCTCCCCGACCTTGGCCGACACCGTCCCGAACGCCTTCGACGCCGCGTCGCGCCCGGTCAGCGCGGCGGACTCGGCGGTGTTCCGGACCGCCGGATTCTGCATGACCCGCTGGGCGGCCTTGCGGAGCTGCTCGTACCGCTCCCGGCCGGCCCGTGCGCCGAGCACGTACCCCGTGGCCAGTCCCGCGATGAACGTGAGCCGGTAGCGCATTGCTCCACCTTTCCCTCTCGTCTCTCCCGTCCGGTGCCGGTACGCACCGGAGTGCCGGGCCGTGCCGCGCGCCTACCCTCCGGGGCCGAAGATCACCCGAGGTGACCTGAGGCGATACCGATTGGCGGAGCACCCCCCTGCTTGCGCTAATGTATGTGTCGCAGCGAGCGCACGCCGTCCGGGAGCCCGGACAGCGGTGCATTCGAGGCACACAGAGCAATCCCCTGTAGCTCAATTGGCAGAGCAGCCGGCTGTTAACCGGCAGGTTACTGGTTCGAGTCCAGTCGGGGGAGCTCGGTCCCCTGTAGCTCAATTGGCAGAGCATTCGGCTGTTAACCGGAGGGTTACTGGTTCGAGTCCAGTCGGGGGAGCAGAGAGAAGAGGACCCCGGAAGGGGTCCTTTTTCTTGCGCCGTGGAACCGAACCCCCGGTGATCGAAGTCCTCTTGGGCGTGCGTGGTCGCCCGACGGCAGCCCTCACGGGCAACAGATCGTATGAGCGGCTATGCTGCGGCAGACGGCGCGCACAAATGTGCGCGACGCGCCGTGGGGGGCGGTAGCTCAGCCGGTTAGAGCAGCGGACTCATAATCCGTCGGCCGTGGGTTCGAGTCCCACCCGCCCCACCGCAGCACCCAGGACGAAGAACCTTTCTACCTGGGGGAACGTCAGAACGGGGGTCACCACCCAGCGTGGTGACCCCCGTTCACACGTTCAGACCAAGATTCAGTGGACACGTAGTGGACGCAAGTGTCCAGAATGACGCCCACATGCCCTGTTCATCCTGTGATGTGATCACGAACGGCTTGTTGGCAGGTGGTTGGCGGGTGGCGTCCGGCGGACGGTGCGCCGGGTAGTCATAGCCCTGGGGGCGACGCGGTCGATACGTCTGGTGCGGTTGCTCGGCAGAGTGATGCCGGGCGGCCACATCGATCTTGCGGATGCTGCAGTCCCACTGTCGGGAGCAGCCCCAGCGCCGCCCGGTTCCGGAGCGGCGGCCGGGGGCTCACCGAGTGGATCCACCTGAGAGGCTTACCCGGCAGGGGTTTCTGAGGTCGGCAAGGTATCTCGGCATGCTTCGCGGCGACGTCAGCCCTGGCGTTTACAGGTCGTCGGGCAAGAGCCGGAAG
The DNA here is from genome assembly GCF_053612065.1 of Streptomyces sp. NPDC054765. Taxonomy (NCBI): domain Bacteria; kingdom Bacillati; phylum Actinomycetota; class Actinomycetes; order Kitasatosporales; family Streptomycetaceae; genus Streptomyces; species Streptomyces sp. NPDC054765. The sequence goes on from NZ_JBSHBP010000018.1 coordinate 20,229, forward strand.
GCTTTGTGGCCGGTCAGGGGTCGGACCATGCGGAAGTGGCGGTCCGTGGTGAACACGGCGTCGGTTCGATACGCGGCAGCCAGGGCCACGTTCATTGCGTCGGTCAATCCAATGCCCTTCCCTCCGTCAGCGTCTGTGTACCCTTCGGCGACAGCGATCGCTGCGCTCAGGTGCTCGGCGACAGAGGGCACCTCGAACCGGCGGGTGGCCGTGTTGCGTTCGATGAACCGGGCCGAGGCCAAAGCCTTGCGGGGCCCGCCTCTTGCCGCGATCAGGTAGTCCAGTTCGGCCAGGACCATGGGGGAGACGATGAGATGGCTGATGGCTGCCAGCGCCTCTTTGTGCTCCTCGTGCCCGGCGAGTTTCGGGTCGAGCAGACGGTAGAGGGCGTTGGTGTCGGCGATGGCGACCAGGCTCACGAACCCATCCCCCTGAGCACGTCGTTGATCTCATCGTTGGTGAGGTCAGGAAGGTCTAGCTCCGGCAGGTCGATGGGTCCCATGGGATCCGTGGGGTACGGGGGGATGTCCTCGTCGGTGATCGGGACGAGGCGCGCGACGGCGACGCCGTTCTTGGTGACGACGATGGTCTCGCCCCGTGCTGCAGCGGCGAGGATCTGCGAGGACTTCTGATTGAACTCGCGGGCAGTGACCTCCATGTAGTACATGTTACTACTGTGCAGGTTCGGGCGAGGAAGGTGGCGCCTTACTTATCGGTATGGTGCCCCGATGTGCGGCCCAGATGCTTTGACCGCGCATCGGCGTGTGGGACGTGGGTGCCCCGGACGCAAGTGGCCCGCGGGCCTTCGTGATCATGGTTGTTCTCCAGGCAACCGATCATGAAACCCCACAGGCTCGAACATCGACGATACCGGGATCAACGAGGCGGCAACGCGACTTGTGGGGCTGGAGGAGGTGAGGGTGACGCAGGTCAAGGACGACAGGACGGGCGGCTCCTCGGCGTACGTGGTGACAAGCGAGGGCTCCGCCCGAGCCTGCCCCGGCTGTGGGGCCTTCTCCACTCGGCTGAAGGACTACTGCACCACCCGGCCGCGGCACCTGCCCTGCAGCGGACGCCCCGTGAGCATCCAGCGGCGCAAGGCACACGGGTACTGCACCGAACCCGCTTGCCCTCGCGGTTCGTTCACCGAGGCGATAGGCCAGGTGCCACCACGGATGCGTACCACCAAGGCCCTGCGCCAGGCGGCGGGGCCGCGGTCTGTGACGGCGGCCGCACGGTGGTGCAGGCCGGCCGGGATCTGGGCCTGTCCTGGCCGATCGTGCAGCACTGCATCGAGGATTACGCAGCGAAGATCCCGCCCGAGGACCCGCCCGCGGCCTCGGCGATCGGGATCGACGAGACCCGGCGGGGCAAGCCGGTGTGGAAGCAGAACCCCTCCACCGGCAAGTGGGAACTCGTCACGGACGCCTGGCACATCGGCTTCGTCGATGCGATCGGCGGGCGCGGCCTGTTCGGCCAGGTCGAGGGCCGCAAGGCAGGGTCGGTCGCCGACTGACTCACCTCCCAGCCCGCCGCCTGGCGCGAGCGGGTCCGCTACGTCGCCATCGACCTGTGCGCCACCTTCCGCGCCGCCCTCCATCGTGCCCTGCCGCACGCGGCCGTAGGTCGCTCGGCCACCGTAATGCGAACCTTGGACAGCCGGCATTGCTCCCCGTCGGCACTCGAGCGTCATCGTAATTGCTCCCAGCCAGTGCATACGGCTGCGCGTCCTACCCGTGCTGAACGCGGCCGGGGTAACACGCCCACACACGGGGAGCTGGCTCACAGAGCGTGGCCGCGCTGGGCCTGAGAGCAGCTGGGCCAGCAATGAGAGGGAAGGCGCGTGACGTTCAGTGGTCCGCCCAGCTCTTCGCCGCTTCTGGGGTGTCGTTCAAGGTCAGAACGGAAGGTTGAAGGAAAGGGCCTGCAGCCCTCGGTCGAGGCCTACTGCTAGGAGTCCCTCGAACCAGGACACTCCCAGGCCGGTGTGGCGGACTGGGACCTCCATGACCAGTGTTGCGGTGGCCGGGTCCCATAGGCACACCGTCCTGTCGCTGCTCGCGGTGACCAGGAGAGTGCGGCCAGCGTGTTCGACGGTGCAGAGGTCGTTGATCGCGCTCGTATGGCGCAGACCGGGCTCCTCAGGGTCGTGGACACACTGCCCAGTGGCGGCATCCCAGAGCCACGTCTCGCCGTCGATTGTCGCGGCGGCAATGACCGATTGCTTGCCGATGCGCAAGGAGCACATGGCGAGAACCGCCGTCGAGGCGCGCCACTGGCGTCCCATACGTTCACCAGTTGTGGGATCCCACAGGTAAACCCGGCCGTCAGGCCCACCGCTGGCAGAGGCCAGAAGTTGGACTCCGTCGACATCGACGGCGCACACCGCGTACACGCCGTAGGGATGCCACAGGGTGTGGACCGTCTCTGCCGTTTCGGGATCCCACACGCGCACGGTGCAGTCGGCGCCGGCACTGGCGAGGAGCGTGCGTCCGTCTACCGTCAGAGAGCAGACGGCGTGAACAGCAGCCGCGTGTCCCCGGTACTCCCCGAACGCATCCGCTGACCCCAGGTCCCACAGAACCACGGAGTGGTCATCGTCGGCAGCGGCCACGAGGGAGCGGCCGTCGACGACCAGTGGACACAGGGCGCGCACGCAGTCGCTCGGGCCCTCCAGAGACCGCTCGACGTGGCCTGTGACAACGTCTCGCACCTGCACTCCGTCATCGCCACCAGTCACCAGGACCGTGCGTCCGTCCACGGACACCGCGCACACCGCGTGAACGGCATGGGCTTCCTTGACCTGCACTCTTGCGGGGTCCCAGAGGCGCAACGTGTGGTCGAGGCCACCGCTCGCGAGGAACGTACGTTCGTGAACGGGCAGCGTGCACAACGCCCCGATATCGTCGCTGTGCCCACGCAGGGTGACGACGGTGTCGTCAGAAGCGGCATCCCACAGTTGGATGGCATCGCCTGTCGTGCAGGCGAGAAGTGACTGGCCTTCCACCTCCAGCGGGCACAGCCTGAGCACCGGCTCCGCACGGCGACTGAGGGCCCGCACGGGTTCCCCTGTCACGGGGTCCCATAGCCGTACGGTCGCATCCGAGCCGCCGGTGGCCAGCAGCACGTGACCGCCTACCTCGATCGCGCACATGGCGTTGATCGCGTCTTCGTGCCCGGTCAGCACGCGTAGCGGCATCTCACCAGAGAGCGGGTTCCAGAGGTGCACGGTCGCGTCGACGCCTGCCGAGGCGAGTAGGTCACCGTGGGGCGACGGGATGCTGCACACGGCGTTGACCCAGTCGGTGTGCCCCGTGATCACCCGCACGCAATCTCCAGTGGTGGGATCCCAGAGACGTACGGTCTTGTCCGCACTGGCGGTGGCCAGATAAGTACTGTCCCCGGCCTGAAGTTGGCAGAGGTCGTACACAGTGCTGCCATGTCCCTGCAGGGCAAGGGGTTGCCCTGCACCGGTCTCTGTCGCCGGATCCCACAAGCGCACCACATCCCCGGTGCCGAGGGCCAGGTGCGGGTGATCATCGATCGTGCAGTTCCACAGCGCCCTGATCCCACCGAATCGGGGCTGCAGGACTCGTGTCACCCGGGCCAAAACCGGATCCCACAAACGCAGAGTGCCGTCCTCGGCCGCGCTGGCGAGCACGGAACGTCCCCTGACGACGAGGCCGCACACGGCACGGACCTCTTCCGTGTGCCCCTCCAGGACCGCTTCCTCGGCCTGCGGAGTGACCAGGGCCCACGCGGCCCGATAGGGACTGCCGGCCGCGTGCTCCTTATAGGTACGGCCGAGCCCCTCCTGGGCTTCGGTGACACTGAACAGCGCCGCACGCTCCGCAGGCCCGGCATCGATGGCCAGAGGCGTCTGACGCAGAATCAGCGCAGGTTCTCGCCCCTCGGGTGTCTGCGCTTGCCCGACCACTGGGATCAGCCGGCGCAGGTCAGCGTGGAGGGGATATGTCATGTCGGAGAGCAGGTCGTCCACGACCTGGCCACGCAGCGCGTGCCGCGGCAGCGAACGCAGGAGATACTCAGGTGCGATATCCCAGCCGCAGGTCTGCCCGTGGGCGATGAAGGCGCGAGTGAGAGCCCGCTCGTCGTCCTCCGTGGCTCCGTTTTTGACGCGGGACTGCTTGAGCGCGTCGTCGAGTGCCTGGTGGAAGAGACGGAAGACCCCGGCGTTCTGGTCGTTGACACCAGTCTCGATCAGGAAGTTGGCCGCCGCAGAACGCGCGAACGCGCGCAGCTGGTTCTCCGTTGGGCAGGTGCCGTGCAGCGCCGTGATGGCGACGCCCCAGAGGGAGAGCGGTAGTCCCGGGGCCTCGGCGTAGGCGAGCGCAGTGAGCACCGTTTCCGCGGCAATGCCGTCGATCGAGGGCAGCCGCTCCAGGTATTCGTGCAGCGCCGCGGCGACCGTGGGGTTGAACGAGATGTCCGCCGGAGCCACCGCGACCGTGTCACGCAATCCGCGGGTACGTGAGGTCAGTCCCGCCACCAGGAAGTTGCCATCGGCCAACCGGGCGATACGGGCGGCGACGGGGCGGGCCACATGGTCGTCGGCGTAGGGGTTGCCCGGTCTCTCATCACCGAGCAGTTGCAGCGTTGCCTGTGCGTACGCCGCGAGATCGGCTTCCTCGAAGTACGCGGGGTTGTCCAGGTCGATCACGCGTGCGGCATCACCGAAGGCGGCGAGCAGGTCTCCTTCATCGTCTCGGCGCCTACTGCCGACCATGACGCGTACGTGCAGGTCCGCGCATGTTTCGGCGAGGGGAATGGCGATCTGGCGGGCGATAAGCCGGGCCTGCTTGGCGCTGGTGGCCTCGTCGAGCGCGTCGATGATGACGGTGAAGGGTGACCCTGAGGCATCGGTGAGCGCCGCACGCAGGCCGGGAGCGAGATCGCTCACAGCTTTTGGAACCGCTGCAGACGCGGCGCGGGCAATCTCACGGGCGACTTCGAGCGCGGTCTTGCCCTTGGCATGGACGGCGCAGGACACCGAGCGCAGAGGGGCGCGTACGGCGTCGTCCGCCTGGGGCAGAGTCGCCGCGATGGCGGTGTCGGCGGACGTCACGACCCGCCCGAGCACGGCCGACTTTCCCACCCCGGGGGATCCTGTGACCACCAGTACATGCCTGGGTGCCTCATCGGCGGTGATCCAGCCGACGATCTCGGTCAGGGCCACGGTGCGACCGCGAAACCGGAAACCCCGCTCCGCGTCCGTGCTGACGCCGCGTGCCCGCGGTTTCCAGTGCCGCCCGGCCTCGGCGTCGTCCTCCAGGGTCCAGCCCCAGGCGGCGAGTGCGCTTTCACCCGCGTCTTGAGCCGACCACTCCGTCAGGGCGGACAACTTCTCGTCAGGAAGGCACTTGTCTGTCTGGAACAGAGTGAGCGCAAGGGCGTCGCCACGGCTGTTCGCCTGGCCCACCATCCCGACCACCGCCTGATAGGTGGGCGACCACAGGGCGGCGCCACTGTAGCCGGGGCGCACCAAATACCGCGAAGCGGTGTCCAGCCGGATCCAGCCGTGAGCCAGCTTCTCTCCCACCTCCCCGTCGGAGGAACTGCCGAAGACGTCGTCGGGGAAGCCGAAGGACCACCAGGGCTCGCCCACGAGGTCTCCTGCGGTGGGACGGCGCAAAGGTGCCGCCGACTCGCCGGGAACGCTGTCTGCGAGCACCAGGATCGCGACGTCCTGTGTATGCCGCTTGCTTTCCGGGCTCGGGGCGATCACCTCACTCACCGGCAGCCGCTGGTCCTCCATGAGTTGATCGGACTTGGGAAAGGCCACCCACAGAGCGACGCCCTTGTCCCATGAGGGACAGACGACATGGGCACAGGTCATCACGCGCCGGCTGTCGATCAGGAACCCGGATCCCAGGGGATGGTTGTCATACTCGTCGGCGTGCACCGCTGCGACCCAAGGGTCGCTGCCCGGGCGCGGAGCGTTGACCAGGGACGCGTTCACGGGCTGTCGGGGGCCATGTTCGAAGCCTCGCCCGGTCGCCAGACCAGGGTGATCTCGAAGTTCGCCTCGGTGGCGGCCTTGGCCACCAACCACTGCGCCGTCCCGGTCGCCTTCACACCGAACTTGACCTCCACCTCGGCGGGGCGCACCTCCCGCACTCGGTCCAGGACAGCGCGTGCGGCCTCCACGGCTGGCCGCACGGCTTCGCGGACCCTGCCCACCACTTCCTCCGCCCCCACCGGTCGGAAGGTGTCTGTCTCCTCGATCTCGAATCGCACAACGGTCTCGTCGTCAAGTGTGTACGAGACCTGCCGCGTTGACACGCTAACTCCCCCTGTCTGCCGCTCGGTTGACAGGCATTGTGCCCTTTGGGCCGACCGCTGGGCGAATCGTGGGAGCCGGTCAGCCCGCCGTCGAGCTTTGGTCCCTGGTCAGGCGCACCTCAACTGCCCTGCAGGCCATGTTCTGGCATGTCGGTTCTCGGCACCCTTCTTCAGTCGGCTGCCGGGCATTGCCCTCGTGGCGCTTTGCTCTGGAAGGAATTTCCGCTGCGGCAGGGTTCGGGTCCCCTCGCCGAGCTGGCGCTATGTCCCCGTCAGGCCGGTGACGTCGTCTGATCAGGGCGGCGTCGGGACGCAGTCGGGACACAAGGACAGGAACAGACTGACAAAGGCGAAAGGGCGCCGACACGGCTCACCCCTTCTGACCTGCTAAAACGTCATGAAGGAGCATGGACGGGCAAGGGCCGCCAAGATCCCCAAAGGGCTCATAATCCGTCGGCCGGGGGTTCGAGTCCCACCCGCCCCACCGCAGTACCCAGGACGAAGAACCTTTCTACCTGGGGAAACGTCAGAACGAGGGCCACCGCCACAGTGCGGCCCCCGTTCATCCGTTCAGATCAAGATTCAGGGGCCCTACAGGGGCGCTACAGGGGCCACGGGGTCAGTTCCGGGGAGATCCGCCTCAGGCCGCCGTTCGACGCTGAGTTGGCGCACGGTGGGCAGATTTTCCTGCCGCGGAGGCAGGCCAACCGGCAGAGCCCAGCCCGCCGGCCCCGGTGCCTCGGAGCGGGCGACCGTGAAGCGCGTGAGCGAGAAGTGCGACCGCTGATCCTTCGGGTAGCGGCCGTTGAGTTCTCGACCAGCCCAGTTCCAGGGCCCTGGCCGTGCAGCGCTCGCGTATCCACTTCACGGAGACGTTGGCGGCGTCATTCTGGCCCCGACCGGTCAGCTCGATCATTCCGAGGGGAACGGAGTCCGGCCGGGTCTGTGCTCTAACAACCCAGGCGTCCCCGATTGCCATACTCCGTGAGCGAAGTGGACGGCCACATCACCCTGCCAGGCAGATTCAGGGATCTCCAGCGGTGTGGGCACCTCGTATGGGACGTGGCGGGTGACGATAGCCCTCACCGATTCGGCCTCGGCCCGCATCATCTCTGGCAGGACGCTGCTATAGGTGTCGGAAGTGATCTGCCGCGAGGAGTGGCCCAGCTTCTCCTTGACTACCTTGCTGTCGGTCCCGGCGAGCAGGGGCCGCGGGGATTCAGTCGAGAACCACGATCCGTTCGGCCGCGGGAACGGACCCACCCCGCGGGTGCGGGGACCAGACCACCCGGCCGAAGGCCGCCCAGGTCGCCATGGGACCAACCCCGCGGGCGCGGGGACCACCCGGTCAGCATCGACGTCTACTGCGTCACCGCGGGACCAACCCCGCATGCGCGGGGACCACAGGTCGTGAGCTGCGGTTTCAGGGAGACGGGGAGCTGTTTTTACTTACTTTCAGCGATTCGGACATAGTGCCCTTCTGTTGGTTTCAGGTCCAGTGGGGCGAGAGTGGTCCACGGAGCCTTTGCGGCCTGGGGTCGCCGCTCCAGCGTCGTACCGCTGGCACGTGTGATGTTGGTACCACCAGGCTAATACTGGGCGCTGTCTCGATCCGTTACGACGGATCTTGCCGGGTTTGAGCCGGCGCCATGGTGGGGCGCGATGCCCGATCCAGCTTGGCCGCCCGCCGACGGTAGGCCCTCTGTAGCCGGGTTGGCGGAGGTGTCGTCTGGGCGCTGTTCCGCCTACCGCAGCAACGGGCCCTTGGAAGGTGCCGTCGGCGGCCCCGGGGCGAACAGGGCGAGAATGCGCCGTGCGGTCGCGATGCTGACGACCTACCTTTCTGCACACTCTCGGGCGGTGGTGAAGGCGCTGACCACGGCGCTCAACTCATGCGCAGCCTGTGCGGAAGTTCAAAGGGCAGGTCGGGTTGGTGCTGTTCTCGGGCCGCAGCTGCGTCAAGACTCTCCGTTGCGGCGACTACAGAAAGCGACCGCGTCCAGGGTCGACTGTCCAGGCTGTGTGGTCATCCGTTTGCACGCATGGCTCGGCGGGACTTGGGCTGGGGGCACGTCTCGCCCCGGTGTCGCCGTCTGCCGGGGAAGTGGTGTGGCGATCGCCTAACGACACCGGATCCAGCAGGATCGAGTAGGACGCAGCAGGATTGAATGGGATGAAAATGTCGGCTTCTTCGGCAAAGCCGCAGGTGAGGCGCGTCACCGGGATAGGTTCGAGTCCCACCCGCCCCACCGCAGCACCCAGGACGAAGAACCTTTCTGCCTGGGGAAACGTCAGAACGGGGGCCACCGCCACAGCGCGGTGGCCCCCGTTCATCCGTTCAGACCAAGATTCAGGGGACACCCAGGGGACACGGGTGTGGATCAGGGGACGGATGCGCCCTCACGCCGCCTTCTGACGCTTGTTCGCAGCACGTCGGGTGGCCCCCGATGCTACGGGCGGCAGACCCGTCGGCAGCGCCCAGCCGTCCAGGGCCGCAGACTCGGAGCGGGCGACCGTGAAGCGTGTGAGCGAGAAGTACGCGCGCTCCTTCCCCGGGTACCGGTCGTTGAAGTTCTCGACCCGGACCAGCTCCAGGTCGTTCGCCGGGCAGTGATCCCTCACCCACTTCACGGCCGCGCTGACGGCAGCCTCCTGGCCCCGGCCGGCGAGGGCGATCACACCGAGGAGATCGGCGCCCGTTTGCGCGGCGTCCCGGTCCTGCTGAAGCTGGTCGACGCGGAGGCGGTGGAGGGTCCGCTCGGCGTTCTCCCTCTCGATCGCGTCGTGCATCTTGTCCAGGTGACGGACCTTGAATCGGTGCCGGCGCTGGTGGCGTCATAGAGCTCTTTCGCCTTCTTCTTGGCGTCGTCCAACTTGGCGAAGCCACCGCGGCGTACACGCGCACGCTTGCCGCCCTCGCCTGGTTCCCCCTCGAAGTAGAAGGCCCAGGTGCCGTGCGCCTTGCCCAGCTTGGGGCACGTCGTGCCGATGGTCCTGGGCACGGTCGCCGCGCCCGCCCTCCTGCGCAACGCTCCCGGCCTGGCCGACTGGATACTCAACCTCCAGCCCCACGAACCACCGCGGCTCTTCAAACAGATCTACCTCGGCCACTGGATCAAGCGACCGGACCTGATCAACCGGGCCCTACGCCTGCACGACTGGGCCTGGAACCCCGAGCCCGACAAGCAGCAGCTGCGCGCCGTCCACGCCGTCACCCACGCCGCCCTCAACACCGGCCTGATGGACCTCACCGGCCACGACGACCCGTACTGGCGCTCCGAGTCCGACCGTCCTCAGCCCGCTCCTGACCGGCCTGCGCCACAAGAGCGACAAGAAGTGGCGCGGCGAGTACCACACCCCCGCCTGCGTCACCGACCTGATGGCCCGAATCCTCGTGGACAAGGACGTCGGCGGCGAAGGCAAATCGATCCGGGAACCCGCTGTCGGCTCGGGCACCATGTTCCGCTCCGTCGCCCAGCGCCTGCGCGACCTCAAGCTCAACCCGCACGACTACACCTGGTACGGCAACGACATCGACACGCTCGCCGCAGCGTGCGCCGCCGTCAACACAATCATCCGGGGCCTCGGCCCCCAGGCCCTCATCGGCGCCACATCCCAGGGGCGGCACCAGGATGTCGGCCGCGGCGCGGGAGGAGTTGGAGGAGGAGTACGCCGGCACCCGGCTGGGGCGGTAGGAACTGTCGGGCGAGCTACGATGCCGCCTCCGCGAGGCGGGGATGACCAGCGACTGAGTGGTCGAAGGTGAGTGCGTCGCGCAGTCGCCAAGAGATTCGTCCATGAAGTTCACGGTGGTGGCCTGTCAGCCCTCTTGCTTCATGAGGAGCCCGCTACGGGGCTGTGGCGGGGGGAGGAGACCGCTCCGTGTGCTCCATATTCGGGAGCACACGGAGCGGTGGTGGTGCCGGTCACGTGCCCCGTTCGCGGCCGGATGGCGGCACGATGCCTTGTGGTGGCGCCCGTCAGTGCCGCTGGGGCGTTGTGCCGTTGTCCTGGGGGCGAGATCAGGGCTCGACGATTCCGGCGTGGGCGCTGGAGGACAGGAGGGTGGGTGTGCCTGCGAAGGTGGCGTCGTAGCCGCCGTTGGCGAGGATGAGCGAGAGGGTGAGTACCTCGCTGACCTGAGCCGTGCCTTGGGCGTCGGTGGTGGCGGTGCCCAAGGTGTGGCTGCCCGTGGTGAAGGTGATGGTCTGGCCGGGCACGGGGAGGCCGGTGACCTGGTCGGTCAGCGTGGCGGTCAGGGAGGGGAAGTACACGTGCGGCGGGAAGAGCTTGCTCAGTGCGGGGGTGGCCGTCAGTGAGGTGGCGTGGGCGGCGAGGTAGGTAAACCCCACGTTGGCCGATCCGCCGGGGGTGGTCACCATCACCGTGACGGAGCCGGCCGCGTGGGGCGGCAGCGTCGAGGTGATCTGGGTGTCGGAGTCGACGGTGAAGGGGACTGGGCTGCCGTCGACGGTGACGCTGGTGGTGCCGGTGAATTGGGAGCCGGTGATGACGACCGTAGTGCTGACGCTTGCTGGGCCCTGGTTGGGAGTGATCTGCGTGATGCTCGGTGCCGGGGGGAGGTAGTCGAAGCTCCCACCGGTTCCGCTTCCCAGCGGGGTGAATACGGTCGCCTGGACTGTTCCGGCGGCGTGGGCGGTCGTGGTGCCGCTGATGTCGGAGTCGTTGACCACCGTGAAGCCGGTGACGGGACTGCCGCCGAGATTGGCGGACGTGGCGTTGGTGAAGCCGCTGCCGAAGATGTGGATCGGAGTTCCACCGGACTGGGGGCCTGAGGACGGAGCGATGGCGCTGACGATCGGCCGGATTTGCACGACGCTGAGTGTGCCGTCGTTTTGGTTGGTGACGTAGAGGTAGTTCCCGTCCGGTGTGATCGCCTCGCCGAACGGTGCGTTGCCCACTGTCAGAGGCGGCGCCAGAAGCGTGTTGGTGGTCGTGTCGATCACGCCGACGGTGTTGTTGCCCGCGTTGGCCACGAAGGCGTCCAGGCCGTCCTGGCTGACCACTACTCCACCCGCGTTGCTGAACCCGCCGATGGGGGTGACGACGGTCGGCGGGGTGACGGCGGTGTTGAGGACGAGGACGTTGGTGAGTGAGGTCACGTAGGCGCGGTTGGCGGCCGGGTTCGGGTGGAACGCCACCGCGGCGGCACCGGGTGCGGCCGTCGTGCCGGGGAATGCGGTGTTGGTGGCGACATCGATCACGCTGACGGTGCCGTTGCCGAAGTTGGCCACGTACACCTGGGTCCCGTTCGGGCTGATCGCCAGTTCGTTCGGTCCGCTTCCGGCGGGCAGAGGCACGGCCGTAATGACCGCATTGGTGTTGGTGTTGATCACGCTGACACTGTCCGCCCCCGAGTTGGCGACGTAGGCCCGGTTCAAGGCCGGGAGGATCCTTACTCCTCGCGGTGCGGCCCCGACCGTGATGGGCGACCCGACGATGGCGTTGGTGGTGGTGTCGACCACGCTGATGGTGCCGGCACCGAGGTTGGTCACATAGGCATGCAGCCCGTCGGGAAGGATCGCCACACCGAATGGGGAGCTGAACCCCGTGATGGTGGCGACGAAGGTCGGCGTGGGGGTGCTGGTGTCGAGTACGGTGACGGTGTTGGCGCCGAAATTGGCCACATAGGCGCGCTGGTTGATCGCGTCGATCGCCACACCGATCGGATGGGCACCCACCGGAACCGTCGGGTCGGGGGCCGCCGTCGCTGCGGTAGGTTCGGCCTCCTGGGCGGCTGCCGCAGTAGGAGATGGCCGACCCTGCTGCGTCGCCAGGCCGGCGAGCGCCTGCGCCAGCGCCATCTTTGAAGCCTCGCTCAGTTCCTTGAACTGCTGATCGATTGCTGCCTGCGCGGCCGTCTGATGTGCGGATGCGGACATGGAGGTTCCCTTCGATCCGATCCGGGGGCGCCATCCACGCTGTGACACAGCAGAACACAGGATCGGAGATGCACAGCCTCCGCCAGGGGGACACACTCGGGCGGCAGCCGTATTTCAGGGTTCTCTTCCGGCGCGGCAACTGCCATCCCCCCGGGGAGGGACGGGCGGCCCACCGGGTTTCCAGTACCACAAGTGACGCACCGATTCTTCGGATGGCGCTAGCCTCCGTGCCGGTATTCACTCAATCGGCGCAGTCTGGGCGTGAGCGCCCCAGACTCGACGCCACCAAACCGGCGGGCACCCCGTCACGGAATACCGGGACCGCATCAAAGCCGCTCAGGCATGCCCGACCATCTCCATCACGGACCGCTCCCGCTGCGCCCGTGCCGTAGAGCCGACGGCTTGCCTATCGGCGCCGACGCCGTCGACACCGCCGATATCGCGGCATCCAAGCCGGACTTCCCCACTGCTTCCAGGGGGCTTTCGGGGGACTGTCAGGGGACATACAGGGGACATACATGGGGACATGCAGGGGACGGAACCCTCTCTGCCGGCCTTGGGTGAGACGTCCCGTTCTGCGGGGTTGGCCTGAGAGGGCACGACAGGAGAAATCGCCCCTTATACCAAGCACCGAGCCCGTCGGATCCGAGCCGGCGCCGAGGCCGAAGCGCCGCACCTTCACCTCGGAGTACAAACTGCGGATCGTCGCCGAGTACGACGCCGCGCCCAGGAACGAGAAGGGCGCGGTCCTGCGCCGGGAACGGCTCTACCACTCGCATGTCAAGGAGTGGCGGGCCGCCCGGGGCGCCGGGGCCCTTGGAAAGCCTGGTCGACCGCCGGACCAGCCCGGCCCGCGCGAAGAAGTCCGCCGCGGAGGTGGAGAACGAGAAGCTGCGGCAGCAGGTGGAGCGGCTGCAGAGGGACCTGGCCCGGAACAAGGCCGCACTCGAGGTGATGGGAAAAGCTTCCGCGCTCTTGGAAATGATCTCCGAGAGCGCGGACTGAAGCCTGCCGCAGATCCTGTCCTGGACGCCGCGTTCACCGGTGTCCAGGACCAGCTGGGCATCACGGCCGCGTGCCGGCTGACCGGCCGGTCCAGGGCGACCCACTACCGTGCCCTCAAACCCCCGGCGCCGCGTAAGACCCGCACCGTCCAGACGCAGCCTTCGGCCCTGACACCCGAAGAACCCTCTTTAGTACTGGAGTTGATGAACAGCCCCGCATACGCGGAACTACCGCCCGCGCAGATCTGGGCCCGCGAACTGGATGCCGACCGCTACCACTGCTCCGTCTCCACGACGTACCGGATCCTGCGTGAGCGGGGCAGTCAGGCGAGCGCCGCCGTCAGGCGACCCACCCGGCAAAGGCCGTACCCGAACTGGTCGCTACCGCCCCCTCGCAGGTCTTCACCTGGGACATCACCAGGCTGGCCGGCCCGGACAAGTGCATCTGGTACCACGCCGACGTCATCATCGACATCTTCAGCCGTTACATCGTCGGCCACAACGTCGAACGCGCCGAATCAGCAGAACGGGCCGAGGAGCTGATCCGCGAGGCCATCGAACGCAACGGGATCGTGCCCGAGACCGTCCACGCCGATCGCGGCACCCCCGCAGGTGCGGGGACCACCCGATTCCGACCTTGGCCAGGGCGGTGGTCCAGGGACCAACCCCGTCTGCGCGGAGAGGACGCCTTGCCGGTGTCGGCATGGGTATTGCCGACCAGGCTGCCCCCGTATGCGCCTGTGGGGCGCGAACGGGACCAGTACCGGTGAGCCTCAGGAATCCTGCAGGGCACGGAACGAGTCGAACCAGACGGTGGTCCGTCCCACCCTTCCGTTTTCCTCCCTGACAGTGCGGTTCGCGTACAGGGGGTTGAGGATCCACGGCTCCTTGGCAGCGCCCCAGCCCGTCTGCATGGATTCGATCTGCACCACCCCGTAGGTGGCCACCGCGAGCTTCCCGGTCTCCCGGAACATCCGCACCTGCTGCGTCAGATAGTCCTTGTGGGATGCGAACCACGGACTCATCGCGAGGAAGTCGTCCCACCTCTTCTGGGGGAAGGGCTTCTCGAACGCGTTGCCGATCACCTGCCACACACGGGTGTTCGGGGGCACCTTGTACTTCTCGGCGTAGGCCGCCGGGATCGTGTCGCTCATGTGGTTCTCCCAGCGCTGCACCAGGGAGAACTCCGTGGTGAGGAACTTCTTGTTCTTGTCCAGGCGGGACACGACGTACTGGACGTACCTGCCGGCCGCCTGCAGGGAGTCGACGTGCGGATGGATGTCGAGGCCCTCGATCTCCGGATTCCTGTTGACGAAGCCGACCCACCGCTCGGTGGCCTTCGTGCGCCCTTCCTTCTTGTCGAGGCGGGTGAGAGCCCCCATGTACAGGCGGGTGCCGCAGCCCTGCGGGAAGTTCTTCCGGCGGTAGGCGATGACGTGTTCGGCGACATGCTCGTAGAACACATTGAGGCGCGCATCGCGCTCGTCTTTCATGGTCTCGAGGAAGGGCTCGTTGCCGATCGTGAGGATGTCCACCTTCCCCATGACAGCGTGCAGCACCCGGTCCACGCGCTTCAGCTGCGCTCCCATCTCCTTGCTGCCCACCTTGGGAAGCGACTGCCCGAGAGTCAGGAAAGGGAACTTCAGCGAGAGGACCGTCTTGAAGCCGTTCCCGCTCGCGTCGAGCAGCCTGGCGATGGACCGTTGCTGGGCCGGGGCGTGTGTGTCGAAGTAGTCCGTCATCGGGGCGAAGCCGCGCACCCACTTCGCCGAAAGGGCCCTCACCTGAGCGAAGTTCATGTCGGAGGGGTCCTCGTTGAAGTTCACCCCGAGCGCGCCGTTCGGCGCCTCGCCCGTGGATGCGCCGCCACCCTTCGCGTCCGGCTGCACACTCCCCTCCCCGCCCGACTGCTTACCCCCCGTAGGACTGCATGCCGCTGTGAGGAGGGCCGCGCCGGACACTCCCAGCAGCCGGCGACGCGAGGTCGGCCTCGCGAGGGAGGGCGTGCCGGACGTGTCAGGCTGCGCGGACGACTCGTACCGCATTGCTGTTCTCCGATTCTGGTGAAGTCGTTGATTCTGGTGACGTCGTTGCCGGCCGTCGTCCCCACCGGCGTCGTCTATGGCGCGCGCCTGTCGGGCGGAGGTCGCTGAGCTCCCTTTGCCGACAGGCAGCTTTATCCTCCGTCGACGCCCCGGCGTCGGTCCGTGCATGATCAACGTAGTTCATCGGAACCGGAGCACGGGCTCGGCTCCCCCTGCCGGAACAGCATGCGGACCCGCTGGGGACACCGCTTGCGGCAGCGGCAGCCGTACGTGTGCGCTCCGCG
The DNA here is from genome assembly GCF_053612065.1 of Streptomyces sp. NPDC054765. Classification (NCBI taxonomy): domain Bacteria; kingdom Bacillati; phylum Actinomycetota; class Actinomycetes; order Kitasatosporales; family Streptomycetaceae; genus Streptomyces; species Streptomyces sp. NPDC054765. Next base: position 35,768 of record NZ_JBSHBP010000018.1, read on the forward strand.
GGCGCGGGTGCACCGCCGCTGGGAAGGCCCGGCTGGATGAGGGCCGGGACTCGCCGAGATGCCGGGCGATGCGGAGTCACTCGGGGCGAACGACGCGTTCAGGCCGGAGGTGTGGCAGCGCGGGACGCCCGAGCCCGACCTGCCACCGGCAGCGGCGTGCGCGAGGCCCGACCGCTTGCCCGCAGCGCCCGCCTTGGTGTCGACCTTGGTACCGGGGCCCGCCTGGGCCTCACGAGTCGAACTCGCCACTGAAGTCATCCGCCGAAAGAACCTGGACGGGCCGCTGTCACAGGGCTGACCGCCGGTCATCACGGTCCGGCGCCGCAATCGAGTGCGTTATCCGTCAGATGAAGGATGTTCATCCGGCCGCCCGCGCCTACGTTGTCGATCGTATTACGGCAGATCAGACGGATCAGACGGATCAGACGGACCAGGTGGACCAGGTGGACCAGTCGGACGGGGTGAGCTGCTGTCCTGCCACCGCCTTCGGCCACCGCCTTCCGCCACCGCCTTCGGCCTGGAGACCGTGCCGCGGATACCGCTCGGGGCACCTGACCCGGCCCCACGAGCACGGCTTACGGAAAATGAGGAAAAGGAACCATGACCGTTGAGATGACCCCCCGGAGCCCGGGGCCGCGTATGACCGCCGCGGTGCTGGCGGTCCCGGTTGCGGCGCTGGGAATCGTGCTTTCGCCGCTCAACACGGTGGCCGCGCACGCGGACACCGGAAGCATCGCCACAGAGATCCCTGTCTCCATATCCACGTCGGCGCAGAACGGCTCCCTCGCACTCCGCTGGGGCAACGAGTACGCCGGTGGGACGACCTATGACCTCTGGAACAAGGACGACTCGGCACAGCAGAAATTCAAGATCGTTCCCAATGACGACGGCACCTTCCGGTTGATCAACGGTAATTCCAGCAAGTGCCTCGATCTGTCCAGCGCTACCTACCCCGATGACCTCAGCGAGTCGGGCTGCGGTGACACCGATGCGCAGAAGTGGTATCTCCAGCCGGTGAGCGACGCAGCTGCCGACGCGGGTACGTATCTGATCCGCCACGTCGGCGACAACAAATGCATGAAGCCCCTTCACAGCATGGGCGCTGCCTCCATAATCGGAGCCCGTGACTGCAGCCGCGGCGACGCGACGCAGAATTGGAGCCTCGCCGCCGGAACCGGGGATGCGCAGCTGCGCACGCTGGCCACCGTGTACGCCCTGAAGCAGTTCGACAACAAGTCGGGCGTCATCCCGATGGCCGACTACAAGGTGGATGACAGCACCACAGCGACCCTCGGCGACTTCCAGAACGTGACGGCCGACGGCGGGCGGGTGGTGAACGGCACGAGCGACATCATGGACAAGCAGGTGAGTTGGAGCCAGACCACTGGCTACACCTACACCGCGGGCGGATCCGTCACCACCACGGCAGGTGTGACCTTCGGTCCGAAGGACGGGCCCGTGCAGGGGAAAGTCGACGTCGCGATCCAGGGCAACTGGTCGAACAGCTGGCGGACGGACAACACACAGGGCGGATCCGCCACCATCCACGTCAAGCCGAATCAGTACGGCTGGTTCCTGCGGGCCCAGCTGACGAAGAAGGTGACCGGCACCTGGACGATCACCAACGACCTGGGGAATTCGTGGACCGGCGCCGGTACCGCCACCGTCCCGGCGAAGGAGGGAACCGACTCCAAGAACAGCGACTTGATCGGTTGCAGTTCTGACAGCGCTCTGCAGGTCTGCAAGGACCACGATCCCGGGCGCGCGTAGCACCGTCCGCCCCAGCGGAAAGCCAGGTCAGACGGGGGTCAGACGGGGGTCTGACCTGGTTTTTCGGCTGAGCCGCCGTCGGGTTCCGAACCCGGGACCCAGGCATGACGAGGACACCAAGGGCCGTCCCGTGACGGCTGGTCGTGGTGCCACGATCTTGCTGTGTCCGGTGCGATCACGGCGTCGGAGCCGTCCTGGACAGCGCCGTTCACTGGAGGAACCAGCACACGGACGGGGATGAGGTGAGACAGACCTCGGCCCGGTAACGGGCCTGGACCGACTCGTCAGCCGGCCATGCCGCCCACTCAACCGCAGGAATGCGCACGGGCATTGGCTCGCCGAACAGGGCGAGCTGTTCGTCAGCAGAAGCGGGCCCGGACCGCACCGCGGAGAGCGGGAACAGTCCGGGCCCGCAAGGTCTCGATGACCTCCTTCGCACGGGCGGCGGTAACAGGCCTCGCGTCGCGTGCCAGGTCCTCCACCGTGATGCCCACTCGGCCAGGCCGCTGTGTTCGGTGGGCGCGGGCACAGGCCGGCGGCCTGTATGCCGGTCGCGTCAGGTGAGGTCGGGGCTGCGGCCGTGTACGGGGCTGACCGTTTCGAGGGCGCTGCCCAGGCGCAGGATGGTCGCTTCGTCGTACCAACGGGAGACGAGTTGCACGCCGACCGGCAGACCGCCGCCCGTCGTCCCGAACGGCAGGGCCAGCGCGGGCAGTCCGGTGAGGTTGAAAGGAACGGCCGCCCGCATGATGCCGCGTGCCGGGACGGTGACACCGCCGGCCTCGAACTTGCTCAGGGCGTGCGGCGGGGCGGGAATGGGGCACACCGGGCACAGCAGGGCGTCGTAGCGCTCGAAGTACCCGGCGAACATGGAGCTGAGCCGTTCGACCTGCTGCTGTGCCGCGACATAGTCGGCCGGCTCCACCTCCGGCGCGGCGAGCGTCCGCTGGAGGAGGGTGCCCAGCTCTGATACGCGCCCGTCGGCGGCCTTGCGGAAGTACGGCACGATCTCAGCGGTGTACAGCACCGCGCTCAGGGCTGTCGCGTCGAGGTTTTCCAGACCGGCGGGAGCGGCGGGCTCCACGACGCAGCCGAGGTCGCGCAGCGCGTCGGCCGCGGCCGCCACGGTGGCGGTCACTTCGCTGTCCACCGGACCGAAGGCGGGCTCACTCGCCCAGCCCACCCGCAGCCCGGCGAGCCGTGGCGGTTCGCCGGCCGAAGCCGGCCGCGGGGACGGCAGCGCCTGGCGAACGTAACCGTCTTCACCATCGGGACCGGCGAGGACGCCGAGCGCGGTCGCGATGTCCCGCACGCTGCGGGCCATGGGACCCACGTGCCAGTACCGGCGGGGCACCTCGGGCCAGTGTCCGGTGACAGGTATCCGGCCCCGGGTGGCTTTCAGCGCGACGATGCCCGTGTCATGAGCGGGGCCCCGCACCGAGATGGCGACGTCACTGCCCAGTCCGAGCGGGGACATCCCCGCGGCGATGGCGGCCGACTCGCCGCCGCTCGACCCGCCCGGAGTGCGTTCGGCGTTCCAGGGATTGCGGGTCCTGCCGACGAGCGGGTTGTCCGTCTCGGTCCAGTAGGAGAACTCCGGCAGGTTCGTCTTGGCCAGGGGAATGCCCCCGGCAGCCCGGAGCCGGGCCACCGCGGTTGCGTCAGCGTCCGCGACATGGTTCTTGAACAGCGTCGAACCGCGTGTGGTCACCACACCGGCCACGTCCAGCGAGTCCTTGACCGTGAAGGGCACGCCGTGGAACGGACCGACGGCCGCGCCGGCGGCCACGGCCTCGTCCGCCGCTTCCGCCATGGCGAGCGCCTGTTCGGCGAGCACCGTCACCGTGGCGTTGACCTTCGGGCCGACGGCCTCGATCCGGTCCAGGTGCGCGCGTGCCACCTCGGCAGCGGACACCTGCCGGGTGCGGATCAGTGCGGCTATCCCGGTCGCGTCCCGCCTGTGAAGCTCGTTCTCGTCCATCGCTCCTCCTGGAACCCATGCTGATCGACAACACTCGGCATTACGTGTGCGCGGGCAGAACAAGAAGGCCGCCCGCGACGAGGCAGAAGAGATGCCAGTGATCGCCGGCTTCCTGCTGCGGCGTCTCGATATCGAGGATGCCAAGCGCAAGGACGACGAGCCGGGTAAATGATCAGGCTCGCCCTGAAGCCGCTCGGCGGCCGGCACGAACATCGAAGGCTCCCGCGCCAATCTGAAGCGCCTGGTCAAGCTCGACATCCTCACCGAGGACGACGCCGGCAGCCCCTTCGCCACGAAGCAGTATCCGACCGGGCACCGCGATCAGCAGCCCTGCCTCGCCCCGAAGGTTCGGGCGACGGGGAGGGTGAACCTGCCGGCCGCGGCGTGCCGGGCGAACTCGCCGAGTACGTCGTCGACGCATGGGTACCTGCTCCTGGAGCACGTACCCATGCCTACCTGCTCCAGGAGCGCGTACCCATGCGTACCTGCTCCAGGAGCGCGTACCCATGCGTACCTGCTCCAGGAGCAGCACGTCGTTCGGTTCGCCGTACTCGCGAAAGCGGACAGTTCTCACGGCGGGGCTCAGGATCGGTGTGAGGTGGTCAGGAGGCCGGCGCGGCGAAGTAATCGCCGTGCTCCAGGTCGTCGAGCAGTGTCGGATGGGTGGGCGACCAGCTGAGCAGTTCCTGGGTGCAGGAGCTGGAGACGGGCGCATCGAAGCCGTAGACAGTGGCCATGAACGGACTGGGGAAGTGCGTGGCAGCCTCGTCCGGGGTCAGCGAGACCGCGGGCAGATCGAGGCCCCGGGCGATCGTCTCCGCGATGCTCTTCAGGGTGACGCCGCTTTCGGCTACCCCGTGCAGCACGCTGCCTGCGGGAGCCTTCTCCAATGCCAGGCGGAACAGGATCGCCGCGTCGAGCCGATGTACCGCAGGCCACCGGTTGCCGCCGTCGCCGACGTAGGCCGACATGCCGGTCCTTCGTGCGGTGGCGACGAGCATGCCGATGAAGCCGTAGTCCCCGGGGCCGTGGACGGTAGGAGCGAGCCGGACCACGCTCGCGCGTACTCCCCGGGCGGCGAAGCCCAGACAAGCTCGCTCGCCCGCGATACGGAAGGCGGCGATCCCGGCCGTGTCGGGCTCGTCCTTCTCGGTGGTCTCCCGGCCGGCGGCCATGACCAGCGTGCCCGAGGTGATGACCAACGATTTGCCCGAGTGTTCCAGCGGTTGGCCGAGCGTCTCGATCGCCGTCCGGTCGCGCCTCATCATGTCGTCGAGGTCGGAGAAGTCGCCGCCGTAGGCCATGTGCAGGACGCCGTCGGCGGCTTCGGCACCGCTGCGCAGGCTGTCGAGGTCGTCCAGGGAGCCGCGGTGTGGTGTGGCGCCCAGCGACTCCAGCCGAGCGGCAGCCGTATCCGAGCGCGCCAGACCGGTGACGGTGTGGCCGGCCGCGATGAGCTCAGCGACGACGGCGGGGCCGGTCAGGCCGGAGCCACCGGTAACAAAGACATGCATGAATCACTACTCCCCCATTTGATGTCAGTGACTGGCGCTACGTAGCGCCAGTCACTGACCCTACGTAGCGCCAGTAACTGGCGTCAAGTAGTGTCGGTCACTGACACATGCGGTATCCTCGGGGGGTGCCACGGAGCGGAGTAGAAGCGCGTCGCCGCCTTGAGCAGGCGGCCCTGGAGTTGTACCGGGAACGGGGGTTCGGCCAGACCACCACGGCTGAGATCGCCGCCCGAGCCGGCGTCAACGAGCGCACGTTCTTCCGGCACTTTGCGGACAAGCGCGAGGTCCTGTTCGCTTTTGAAACCACCGCGCGAGAGGCGCTGGCCGAGGCCCTCGCCGCCGTTCCCGGTTCCGTCCCGCCGCTCGCGACCTTGCTGCAGGCATTCCGGGCGATGGTCCCCTTCCTCGAGAGCAACCGCGAGCCCTCGGAGCACCGGCATCACGTCATCACCGCCACGCCCGCGCTGCGCGAGCGTCAGCTCGCCAAGGCGGCGCTGTTGAGCGACATTGCGGCTGATGCCCTGCGCGCGCGGGGGGTCCCGACCCGTCGCGCAGCCTTGGTCGCGCAGATTGGCATGGCAGCGTTCGGCCAGGCGAGACAAGCCTGGTTCGACGACCCCTCACAGAGCGTGGACGCGTATCTCCTCCAAGCCTTCGACGACCTGCGCACCCTCTCCGCGGCCGTCCCACATGGCTAGGGGGCCCGCTGTTCCAGGGGGCCGGTTGAAGCGGTCAGCCGCAGGACCCTGGTCGACGTCGCCATGCGGGCCGCCTCCGGACTTCTGGAAGTCGTTGCCGCGGGAGCGGTGGGCGCGGTCGCTGTACTGCCGGCAGTGCCCGGCCGCGTTCCCGCGGGAGGGCGCGGTGAGCATCCGTGGAGCGAGCCAAGCCCCGCCATGGGTTGGCGGGGCTTCGGTGTTTGACGTGTCGAACAGATCTGCAATCTGAGTAGCCGGCTTGCCCGTCGGCTGTTCGTCAGGCCGGTTTTCGGTGCTTTTCTTTCATCTCCACAGCGCCGGAAGATGCATTGATGTGGACGATTACGCTCGATTCCTTGCAGGTGACCATGAGACGCCAGACGGCGTGCCACTTGGAGTGGTTTTGCACAGCAAGCATTTCTCCCACTTCGACCCTTTCGGATCCTGGCACGGAGCTCTTGGCGAGCTGGAGTCACGTCGGGGCGTTTTCGGCCAGCACGTGTCTCCTGCGCATTCCCAGCCGACTTGCCCCACCGGCGTACCGGCGTCAGTCAGCGCCACCGGGAGGAGGCCCGAGTAGCAGGAGCTACCCAGACGCTCATATGGCGGCGTAGAGGGCCGGCTTCCCCTCGTCCGTGATCTCCCCGAGTGTGGTGCGTGACGGGAGGGTAGTGGCAGGGTCGGCCTTGGGGCTGGTGGTGCTGGTGGTGCTGGTGGCGCTGGGCGCACTGGCTGCTCTGACGAGGGCTACAGCGATGCCCCGCCCTCCGCGGGCGGGGCATCGCCTCGGCGGCGCATACCGCGTCCATTCGTTTAGTGATCGTTTATTGAGGCTCGGCAGGATGTGAAGTGTCGAGAAGGATCCTTCACAGGGGACGGTATGGCCAAGCTGTATCTGGAGAAGCTCAAGTGCGTCACGATTGAGGGCTGGAGCGGCTTCGACGAGCCGAGGCTTGTTGTCCAGAATCGTGGCACTGTGTGGAATGGGACGGTGCTGGGAGACCGGATGTACACCGTCAAGTACGACTGCGACTTCACGGGAACGATTGCCGTCTCTCTCGGGGAGGCCGGCGGCACAGCCGGGGATGGCAGGCTCGGGCAGCAGTGGATCACGGATACGCCTGGTGAACGCAGCCTGCACTTCAAGGCAGATGGTGCTGAGTACAACCTGCTGTATGCGGTGGAGTAGGTAGCTCGAACTGCACCAGCCAGACGCGCCGCCGGCCTCGGACGGAGCGCCGGCGGGGGGAACGCAAGGCGCCCTGCCCCCGTCTGGGCGGGGCCTCTTCGTCGGCGGCTCCGGTCAGCCCTCGGCGGGGTCCAGGAAGACCGGTGAGCTGTCCAGCAGGATCGGACGGAAATGTCCGGCCCTCCGGTGAAGTCGCAGGTGAAACGCGTTACCGGGAGAGTCTTCCCGGGTGAGGGCGGGTGCCGCACCTCGGATACGTCCCCTACGGGATCCGCCCACCATGACCGGTCGGTGTGCCGCGGGAATGCCGTTGGGCCTCTTGGGTTTGACGACGTGCCGTACCTGTCCGGGCGTGGTCATCATGGTCGTCCAGGACCCGTCCGGCCGTCAGGAGCGCTGGGCGGGAAGGGCAGGTGATGACGATGGAGCTGTTCCCGCCGATCCCGTTCGCCGAATGGCGGGACACCAAAGAGACACTTCATCGCTTCGCTCAGATCGTGGGGAAGGTCCGGCTGGCCGCCAGTCCGCGGCGTAATCACTGGTGGAACGTGCCGTTCCATCTGACCGGGCGCGGCACCACCACCCGTCCGATGGGACAGCTCGACGGCAATCCGATCTTCACGATGGACTTCGACTTCGTCGGCCACCGGATGGTCGTCGCGACGCTGGACGGCCGGACGATCTCGTTCCCGCTCGTCGGTCGGTCCGTGGCGTCCTTCCACGACGCGGTCATGGAGTCGCTGGCCGCGCTGGGTGTCCGGGCGGAGCTCGACATCCCCCGGCCGTTCGACCTGCCCGACGCAGCCCGGCCGTTCGCCGAGGACACCGAGCATGCGACCTACGACGCCGGGCATGCCACCCGCTACTGGCAGGTTCTCAGTCAGGTGGCGTCGGTGCTGGAGGAGTTCGCCGCGGGCTATTCGGGGAAGGCCAGCCCGGTGCACCACTTCTGGCACACCTTCGACATCGCCCACACCCGGTTCTCCGACCGGCACGTCGACCAGCCCGGACAGGTCGACCCGGTGACGCGGGAGGCGTACTCCCGGGAGGTCATCAGTTTCGGCTTCTGGTTCGGCGACGATTCCTTCGCGGCGCCCGCTTTCTACTCCTATACCGCGCCGGAGCCCGCGGGGCTGGCCGAGGAGCCGCTCGCGCCCGCGGCGGCACAGTGGGCCGACCGCGGCGGCAGCCATTTGGCGGTGCTGCCGTACGACGAGGCCCGTGCCGCGGCCGATCCCCGTGCCGCCGTGCTCGGCTTCTATGAGAGTGCGTATCAGGCCGGTGCCCGGCGTGCCGGATGGGACCGTGAACGGCTCGCCTGTCCGGGTGGGGTGACCGACCCGTATCTGCGGGCGGAACGAGGGGAGACCCCTTAAGCGGAATGAGGGGAGCCTCCTTAAGGAGAGACCCCTTGAGGAGAGACCCCTTAGATGACCGGCGGGCGGCCCAGTCTCGTCATGCGCCATACCGTGCGCCAGCGCATCGGCCGTCGCCGTCCGCACGGGGTCCGTACCCCCTCCGCGAAGCCGGCGGCCCAGGCGCGCAGGCCCGCGACCGAGCGGCTGCGGACGGCGGTCAGCAGCGCCCAGACGCCGAGGTAGAGCGGCACCAGGAGCGCGGGGAGGTGCCGTTTGGCCAGCCATACGCGGTTTCTGGCGACCATGCGGTGGTAGACGGCGTGCCGGGTGGGCGAGGTGTACGGGTGCTGGAGCACCAGCTCCGGTGCGTAGCGGATGTGCCAGCCGTCGTCCAGGGCCCGCCAGGCCAGGTCGGTTTCCTCGTGCGCGTAGAAGAACTCGTCGGGCCAGCCGCCGATCCTGTCCAGCATCGGGACGGACAGGGAGTGTCCGCCGCCGAGGAAGGTGGTGACCAGACCGCCGCGTGCGGGGTCGCCGACGCGCAGGCGGGGGATGTGCCGGCGCTGGGTGCGGCCCAGCTCGTCGGCGATACGGAAGCTCACGATCCCCAACTTCGGGTCGCGGGTGTGCAGTTCCGCCAGCCGGCTGAACACGTCCGGACTGATCAGCAGGCCGTCGTCGTCCAGGTCGACCACCAGGTCGAGGTCCCCGAGCTTGCGCAGCTCGTCCAGGGCGACGTTGCGGCCACCGGAGACGCCGAGGTTGTCGCTCAGTTCGACGCCCTTCGCGCCGTGCGGGAGAGGGGGGAGCGGCGAGCCGTTTCCGATGACCACGATGTGCGCCGGCGGGAGGTCCTGCTTGGCGACCGAATCCAGCAGTGCCTGCAGTTCGGCGGGACGGTTTCCCATGGTCAGGATGGCGACGCCTACGCGCAGATGACGCACAGAAGAATGCTCCGTTCTTGGCGGTCCTTTCGGGATGCTAACCGTCGGGGGAGGCGACTGCGTGCCACGGCACCTCCCCGGCGACGTCCCGGCGGCATTCCGGCCGGGTGCCCGCGAGGGAGCGTTTTTCCCGCGACGCGGTGGCCGGGTACTCCGGTGCGGCGCACCATGGAAGGACCAGGGGGTGATGCACGGATGACCAGGGGGGAGGGGGAGGGAGAACGGATGACCAGGGGGAGGGGGAGGGAGAGAGGAAGCTCTCATGATGGAAGTCAAGACGGTCGACAAGCCGGATGAACGGCGCGACTTTCCCCGGGGTCACCTCGAAGCCCTGCACCTCACCGGACTGGACTTTGCCGTGGCCACCTTCGAGCCCGGCTGGCACTGGACGGAGTCGGTGGGGCCGATCGCCGGAACCGAGAGCTGCGAGGTCCACCACAACTGCTTCATGGTCCAAGGCCGTATGCGTATCAGGATGAATGACGGCGCGGAGTCCGAGGTGGGCGCCGGCGACGTCTTCGTCCTTCCGCCCGGTCACGATGCCTGGGTCGTGGGGGACGAACAGGTCGTTCTGTACGACTTCGCGGGCGGTATGGCGACCGATTACGCCAAGGCGAAGAGCTAGCTGGTGGCGCGGTGCACTGCGGGGAGCGTCGCTGCGCGGCCTCCCCGTAGTGCCCCGGGGCGCTCCCAGCAGTGCCCCGGGAGGGGGTGGGGCCAGGAGCGCGGGGGAGCGCTCTCGGCGCCGCGGCGGAGGCGGGCGGGCGGCGTGGCGTATCCCACGTCGGACGTGGGGTTCCCCACGTGAATTGCCATGTCTAGGAATGCGAGGGGTGGGCAGGGGTGCGGGACGGTCCGGCGTGCGGAATACGTCACGGGTTGTGCCCGTTACCGCAGCCGGAGACCGACTGGCAATCGTCGACCGACCGGAAGCAGGGAAACACGCATGAGCACCATCGAGCTCACCAAGGAAAACTTCGACGAAATCGTCTCCGGCAACGATTTCGTCCTCATCGACTTCTGGGCCGAGTGGTGCGGTCCGTGCAAGCAGTTCGGCCCCGTCTTCGAGCGGTCGTCCGAGACGCACGACGACCTGGTGTTCGCCAAGGTCGACACGGAGGCGCAGCCCGAGCTGGCGCAGGCCCTCCAGATCCAGTCCATCCCGACGGTGATGATCGTGCGGGAGAACATCGCGGTCTTCGCCCAGCCGGGCGCGCTGCCCGAGGAGGCCCTGGAGGACGTCATCGGCCAGGCCCGTGCGCTGGACATGGACGAGGTCCGCGCATCGGTCACCGAGGCCCAGCAGAGCGAGCAGGCGCAGGCGGAGCAGGGACAGCAGGCGCAGGGCTCGTGAGCGACCTCCTTCTGGTCCGGCACGGCGAGACCGAGTGGAGTCGGGACGGCCGGCACACCAGCTGGACCGATCTGCCGCTGACCGCGTGCGGTGAGGAGCAGGCCCGCGCACTGCGGCCGCTGCTGTCGGACCGGAAGATCGGGCCGGTGTATGCCAGCCCGATGAAGCGGGCGCTGCGCACCGCCGAGCTGGCGGGCCTGGACCGCCCGCAGACCGACGCCGACCTGCGGGAATGGGACTACGGCGGTTACGAGGGCATCACCACCGCCGAGATCCACCGCAGCCGGCCCGGCTGGTATCTGTTCTCCGACGGCGTGACCGAGGGGCCCGAGGGACATCCCGGGGAGTCGCCGGAGCAGGTCGGGGCCCGTGCCGACCGGGTGCTGGCGCGGATCACGGCACAGCTCGCCGCCGATGAGGGAGATGTGGCGCTGGTGGCGCATGCGCACTTCCTGCGGGTGCTGGCCGCCCGCCGACTCGGGCTGCCGGCCGCCGCGGGCGGGCTGTTCACGTTCGAGACCGGGGCGGTCTGCGTCCTGGGGACCGAGCACGAGCGCCCCGCCGTGGTCGCCTGGAACGCCCGGAGTCTGTAGGGCTCGCGGCGGTCGTGAGCGCCTGGCCCGTCACGTCCGGGTCTGTAAGGCCCGCGGCAGTCGCGGACGCCGGCCCGTCACGTGCGTGCGGAGTCCGTGGTGCCGGGCGGTGCGGCGGTCTGGCAGCCCGGCGGTGCGGCGGTCCGGTAGCCCGGCGGTGCGGCGGTGCGGCGGTGCGGCGGTGCGGCGGTCCGGGGTCCGGCAGCCCCGCGGCCCGGCTGACGAGGCCGGCCGGGCGCGGCGTCGTTACGGGGCCATCGGATCGAGGTGCAGGGGTTGCACCTTGCCCTCGATCATGGCGCCGAGCCCCATGACCGCACAGGTGTCGGGGCGGTCCGCGGTGTGCACCGGCATGGTCGTGGCCTGATGGATCATCGGCTCCAGTCCGGGGATCAGCGCGCTGCCGCCCGCGAGCACGATGCCCCGCTCCCCGAGGTCGGCCACCAGATCCGGGGGGCAGCGCCGCAGCACCGCCCCGATGCCGTCGAGGATCGCGGTCAGCGGAGTGGTGATGGCATCCCGTACCCGCTCGGTGTCGACGTGGACGGAGCGCGCCATCCCGCTGACCACGTCCCGGCCGTGCACCTCGGTGGAGCCCGGGGTGAGACCGTCGCCGCCGGAGAGGATCAGCTGCAGCGGCCGTACCGCCTGCCCCGCCAGCATCAGCTCGTGGTGCAGCCGCAGATGCTGGACCACCGCGTGGTCAATGGCGTTGCCGCCCACCGGCACGGTCTCCGCGGCCACGATGGACCCGAGGGAGAGCACCGCGACCTGCGTGGTTCCCGCGCCGCACACCACGATCATGGTCGCCTCGGGCTGCTCGACCGGCAGTCCGGAGCCCACCGCGGCGGCGACCAGGGTGTCGACCAGTTCCACCCGCCGCGCCCCCAGCCCGGTGAGCGTCTCCACGGCTGCCCGCTGCGCCAGCGGCTCGCTGCCGTACGGGAGGCAGACCGCGGCCCGCATCGTCGGCCGACGCCGCCAGGTCTTGCGCAGCTTGTCGCCGACCAGGGTGCGCAGCAGCCGCTGGGCCATGTCGATGTCGACGATGGTGCCGCCGGAGACCGGGCGTACCACACGGATGTAGTCGGGGGTGCGGCCGTCCATCACCTCGGCCTGGGCGCCGACGGCCAGCAGCGCCCCGGTGCGGGTGTTGATGGCGGCGACGGTCGGCTCATCGACGACCAGCCCCTGGTTCTTCACATACACCCTGGTCCGGGCCGCTCCGAGGTCGACGGCGGCCGAGCACCGCCGCAATTGGGCGAGGCTGATGGTCATGGGTGATTCCTCCCCGTTGGGCCGGTATGGACGGAGCGTTCGTGCGGCCTGTTCACAGGGACCGCTCGTGCGCCATCCTCCGGTCGTGCGCGGCGGGCCGCCTGCTGGGAAGGTCCGGTCGGGGGACGGGGAAGGGGCGGTTAGGGCGAAGGAGTGATGTCGCGGTGGTCTGCCGGTGCGGCGGGGGCCGGTCCGGTCAGCCGCTGGTACAGCCCCCAGGTGAACTCGGGGACGATGTCCCGGGGCGTGCCGTCGGGGCCGGGGGCGGTGCAGGACAGCCGCCAGCGGTTGGGTGCGCTGCCCTCCATCGGGCGGGCCGGTGCGAAGGCCTGGGCGACCTCGTCGACCGTGCAGGACCAGGGCGCCAGATCCTCGGTCGTCCGCAGGTCAGGGGCGGTGGCGCCGGGTGCCCGGACGAGCCAGGCGTTCCAGACGGCGCCCCGGGTGCCGGTGAGGACCTCGAACCGCAGATCGGGCCAGAGCGGAACGGGCCAGGACAGGGCCTCGCAGGTCAGGTCGCCGATGCGGCGGGTGGTGACGGTTTCGGGGGTGCCGAGCAGCGCACGATACGGCCGGACGCCGCCGCTCGCCCGCGGGACGTGCATCCGTGCCTGCCAGCGACGGTTGGCCTCGCGCAGATCGGCGCGGGAGACCCGCAGGGTGCGCAGGGCGTCCTCGACCAGGCCGGGGTGGTGGTCGGCCATCCGGCGCAGCAGGACGAGCTGGAAGGCGACCGGTCCCGGCAGGCCCGAGGGGGTGCCGGGGCCGGCGGGCGGGTCATTGTCAGGGGTGCCGTTCATGAGGGACATGCTCGTGGATGGCGTGCGCTCCCGGGGGCTGGGGGCCGGGGGCTGGGGGCCGGGGGCTGGGTCCCGGGGGTGCCGGGGAGCCGGGAGGGGCGCCGCCGGGGCGGGAGGGCACGGAATCGGCGTGGGGGCGTAGTGGCGTGGAGGCGGAGCGGCGCAGAGGAGTTGAGGTGCAGAGGTGCCGAGGCGTTGGGGCGAGGCGCTGCTGGCTGCGGCACGGGCCGCCTTCGCCGGCGGACTGCAGACGGCGGTGCTGGGTGCCGCGGGCGTCATGGTCTGCGCCGCGGTGCCGGCGCTGACACTGCTGCGGGGTCTGCGGACAACGGGAGTTGAGGGGGAGCCGCAGGCCGGCGGGGCGATCGGAGTGATCGCGCAGCAGGGTGCGGGCGTACCGGCGGGGGAGGGGGCGGCCGGTACGCCCGCACCCCGGCGGAGCGCTGCCCGTTGATGGCATCCGTCCGCAGGGTGGCCGGGCACCGGGTGGCCGCCCCTCGGGAAGCCGCCAACGCCGCGGCGGGTGGCGGTCCGTACGACCCGGCCCGTCGGCCCGCGTGCCCGTTGGCCCGTCTGCCCGCCTGCCCGTCGGCAGTGAGTCGCTGGGCATCGAGTGCCACGCGCCGAACTCGGGGGACCTCGCCTCGCCCACTTCGGCCGCCTCGCCCACTTCGCCCGCCTCGCCTCCCCGTCCCGGTCCCCCGCGGTGAAGCGGAGGGAGCCCTACACTGGGGTGGAAACGGGCGAAACCGCTGAATTCGCCTCACCCGATGGGTGGTTCCGTCGCGGAGCGGTCCAGTTCCGCGGGTGTCGCCGTGTCCCCCGCGGCGGGGCGGCAGGCGGCAACTGTGAAGTGCCTCTCGGTACTTGCCGCGATACGCTGGAGGGTTTGAGATGAGCGCCTATTTGATCAATCACCTGCGTATACCGGGCGGTGTCCCGAACGAAGCGGGCCTGGCGTATCTGGAGCAGGTGGAGGACACCGTCAAGGCGTACGGCGGCAAGTGGCTGGCGCAGGGCGAGGCGCAGGTCGTCGAGGGGGCGTGGCCGGGCCTGGCGGTCCTCCTGGAGTTCCCCGGCATGGCCGACGCGCAGAACTGGTACCACTCGCCCGAGTACCAGAAGATCTTGCCCCTTCGCGCCAACAACGCCGTCAGTGACCTGATCTTTGTCGACGGTGTCGCCCCCGGGTTCACGGTGGCCGGCTTCGCGCAGCAGATCCGGGCCGCGTCCGGGGCGGCGTCCGGGGCGGTGCCCGGAGCCGAGGGCTGATCGCCCATGACCACCCCCTCCGGGCTCTGCTGATCGTTGCCATGGACGTGGCGTCCGTGCGGGCCGTGGAGCGGGGCGATCTGTCGCTGACGCTCGCGGCCGACGCACCGCTGGGCCTCGGACGAGCCGGTGCTCGCCGCCCTTGCGGAAGCCGCCGGGGTCTGCGACAGGCCGGCCGGGGACTCCCCGGGCGTGGCCGACGAGCAGGTGTCGGCCGTGCTCGCCGCCGTCGATGAGGCGCCCGGCGAACTGGCGGAAGAGCGGGAGCGGCGCGGCCGCAGGCGCGACGAGGCGGCGGTGAACAACGTTCAGCGCGGGCTGGTGACGGCTGTCCGCCCGGCTCACCCGGGCGCGACGCCCAGCATCCGCTGCAGCAGTTCCTT
Source organism: Streptomyces sp. NPDC054765 (assembly GCF_053612065.1). NCBI lineage: Bacteria > Bacillati > Actinomycetota > Actinomycetes > Kitasatosporales > Streptomycetaceae > Streptomyces > Streptomyces sp. NPDC054765. The sequence goes on from NZ_JBSHBP010000018.1 coordinate 50,902, forward strand.
CAGCAGCGTCCGCTCGGCGACCGTCAGGTGGCCGAGCGGTTCCCGGGCGAAGTGGAGCGACGTACGCAGCGCCTTGGCCGTATGTGCGCCCTCGTCGGTCGGGGCGGCGAGCTTGACGCGGCGGTCGGCCGGATCGGGACGGCGCTCGACCAGGCCGCGGGACTCCAGACGGTCCACGATGCCGGTGACGTTCGACGGCTCGCACTTCAGACGCTCGGCGATCTTGCGCATGGGCAGCGGCTCGACGCTGAGCAGGCTCAGCACCCTGGCCTGGGCGCCGGTGAGGGAGTGGTCGGCCGCGGCATGCTCGTACTCCTCGTGGTAGCGGGCGACGACGGTGCCGATGAGCTCGACGACCTCGACGGTCAAGGAGTCTGCGCGGGGAGTCATACACAGGAGGATACCCATTTACTTGACAACATGAAATATCGAGGAGCATGGTTGTTTCAGTACCTGAAGCTTTTGGAGGATCGTGCTTATGTCCGCACTGCCCACGACCGGCCGCGAATGGCACCTCGTCGCCCGCCCCCACGGCTGGCCCACCCCGGAGGACTTCGCGCTGCGTGAGGCCGCGGTGCCCGAGGTCGGCGAGGGCCAGATCCTCGTCCGTACGCAGCACTTCTCCGTCGACCCGTACATGCGCGGCCGGATGAACGATGTGAAGTCCTACACCCCGCCCTTCCAGCTCGACCAGCCGATGGACGGCGGCGCGGTCGGCGAGGTCATCGCCTCGCGCGACGCTTCCCTCGCCGTCGGCGACCATGTCCTGCACGGCCTCGGCTGGCGTGAGTACGCGGTCCTGGATGCCAAGGGCGCCGCGAAGATCGACCCGTCGCTGGCTCCGCTCACCGCCTACCTCGGTGTGCTGGGCATGCCGGGCCTGACCGCGTATGCGGGTCTGCTGGAGGTCGCGTCCTTCAAGGAGGGCGAGGCGGTCTTCGTGTCCGGTGCGGCCGGCGCGGTGGGCAGTGAGGTCGGCCAGATCGCCAAGCTCAAGGGCGCCTCCCGGGTCATCGGCTCCGCGGGCTCCGACGAGAAGGTCAAGCTCCTGGTCGAGGAGTACGGCTTCGACGCCGCCTTCAACTACAAGCACGGCGCTGTCGCCCAGCAGCTCAAGGAGGCCGCACCGGACGGCATCGACGTCTACTTCGACAACGTCGGCGGCGACCACCTCGAAGCGGCCATCAGCTCCCTCAACGTCCATGGCCGTGCCGCCATCTGCGGCATGATCTCGGTGTACAACGCCACGGAGCCGAGCCCCGCCCCGCGCAACCTCGCGATGGTGATCGGCAAGCGGCTGCGTCTGCAGGGCCTGCTGGTCAGGGATCACACCGCGCTGCAGCCGCAGTTCGTCGAGGAGGCCTCCGCCTGGATCCGCTCCGGCGAGCTGAAGTACAGCGAGACCAAGGTGGCCGGTATCGAGAACGGCGTCGAGGCGTTCCTGGGCCTGCTGCGCGGTGAGAACACCGGGAAGATGATCGTGAGCCTGGACAGCTGACAGCTGACGGCTGACGGCGGTCCTTGCGGCCGGGCGGCGCTTTGCGGTCGTACGGTGGCCGTTCCGGCCGGGCGGTGGCCCTTGCCGGGGGCCGCGGTGGGCGGCCCGGCAGGGCCCTGCCGGGGAACTCGTACTGGAAGCCGTCCTTGACAAGGGATTAGGCTCGCGGCAGCCGTCGCGATCCGTGGGCGCGAGTCGCGGCGAACCACAGGAGGATTGGGTATGTCCATCCAGACCGTCGACGTCGTCTACACCGCCGTCGCCACCGCGGAGAACGGCCGTGACGGCCGCGTCGCCAGCGATGACGGCAAGCTCGACGTGATCGTCAACCCGCCCAAGGAGCAGGGCGGCAGCGGCGCCGGCACCAACCCCGAGCAGCTCTTCGCGGCCGGCTACAGCGCCTGCTTCCAGGGTGCGCTGAGCGTCGTCGCCCGCCGGGAGAACGTCGATGTCTCCGGCTCCCGGGTGACCGCCAAGGTCGGCATCGGCAAGACCGCGGACGGCGGCTTCGGCCTCACGGTCGAGATCTCCGCCGCGATTCCCGATGTGGACGCGGCCACCGCCGAGGACCTCGTGGCGAAGGCGCACCAGGTGTGCCCGTACTCCCGCGCGACCCGCGGCAACATCGAGGTCAAGCTGACCGTCGGCTGACGCACGGCTGCACCGGCATTCCGGGCAGGGGGCCGCATCCCGCGAGGGGGTGCGGCCCCCTGCCGTATGCCGTCCGCGACGGGATGTGGTCCTGCGTCCGAGGCGAGGTGCGGGGCCGCGCCCGCGCCACGGTGCGGGGGCCGCGATCCGTGACGCCGTGCGAGGGGGCAGCCCGTGGCAGGGTCAGGGAGGCCCCGTGACGGGTTCAGCGTCTGCAGGGCGTCAACTCGGGCTATTCTCAGGGGGCTTCACCACGTTCCTCCCCACAACTTCGCCCGCGGTCCGCCGGCGGAGGCCCTGGCCTCCGGGGCCGGTCCGGAGGGACGAGGAGGAGCGATGGACGATCAGAACACGGAGCAGGAGAGCGACCGATGGGCCCCGCCTGACAGGTGGCAGGTCGTTATCGGGGTGCTGGGCCTGCTGGTGGCGATCGTCGCGTGTGTGGGGCAGTTCGCCCGGTAGGTGCCGGGTGGGCCCCAGGGATCCGGACACGGCCGGTGCCCGTCGTCGAGGCGGGACGGTCAACGGGGGAGTGCCCGGGTTCGGGAACGGGGGAATGCCCGGGTTGGGGAACGAGGGAATGCCCGGGTTGGGGAACGGGGGAGTGCCCGGGGTCGGGGTGTACCGCACCTCCACTACCGCACCTCCACACCCCCCGCCCACTCCGGTGTGACGCAGGCCACGTTCGCCGCATCTTGACGCGCCTGCCGTGTAATCGATTTCGTAGCCCCCACGAATTGCTCAGGAAATCGATTACATGTCGATCATGCGCACCCGCTCTCCCACACGGTGAGCGCGCGCACGGACAGAACGGCAACGGCGCCATGGCGAACATCAAAGATGTGGCAGAGCGGGCGGGAGTCTCCGTCGCCACGGTCTCCCGGGTCCTCAACGGCCACAGCCCGGTCGCCGAGACCCGTGAGCGGGTGCTCGCCGCCGTACAGGAGCTGGGCTACCGCCCCAACAATGTCGCCCGCGCGCTGCGCACCGCACGGACCGGCGCCCTCGGCCTGGTCATCAGCGATCTCACCAACCCCTTCTTCACCGAGCTGGCCGACGCCGTCGAGGACGAGGCCCGCAGCCTCGGCTACAGCCTGGTCATCGGCAACGCCGGCGAGCGCCCCGCGCAGCAGGACGACTACATCCGCACCCTGCTCGACCGCCGGATCGACGGCCTGCTGGTCAGCTCGGCCGGCACCGGCTCGGCGATGCTCCGCGAGGTCGTCGCCTCCGGCACCCCGCTGGTCCTGCTGGACCGCACCGTGCCCGGTATCGACGCCCCCTGCGTACGCGCCGACGGCCGCGCCGCGCTCACCGACCTCGCCGCCCATCTCGCCGCCGTCGGCCGCCGCCGCCCAGCGATCATCGTCGCCCCGGCCGGCACCCCCACCGGCGACGAGCGCCTCGACCTGTTCCGTACGGCGCTGGCCGGGCACGGCATCGCCCTGCCCGACGATCGGGTCGGCGCCACCCCCGACCTCCAGCACACCGGCGGCCGGCGGGTGATGAGCGACTTCCTCGACCTCGCCGAGCCGCCGGACGCGGTGCTGGCCACCGACAACCTGATGGCGCTGGGCGCGATGGACGAACTCCGCGCCCGCGGACTGCGGGTGCCCGACGATGTGGCGCTGGTGGTCTACGACGACGTGCCGTGGTTCGCCCACACCGATCCGCCACTGACCGCCATCGCCCAGCCCACCCGTGAACTGGGCCGGGCCGCCGTCCACACCCTGCTGGAACGGATCGAGGGCCGGCCCGCCGACTCCGTGCTGCTGCCGGCCCGGCTGGTCACCCGCCGCTCCTGCGGCGAGGCGCCCGCCCCCTGAGGGGCCCGGCCCGGTACCCGTCGAGCACGCCCGTCGAGCACGCCCGTCGAGCACGCCCGTCGAGCACGCCCGTCGAGCACGCCCGTCGAGCAGGCCCGTCGAGCAGGCCGGTCGAGCAGGCCGCCGGGCAGGCCACCGGCACCCGGACCCGTCACCCGGACCCGTCACCCGAATCAGCCATCACACAGAACCACCGAGGAAGAGAGAGGGGCAGCGCATGACCGGCGTCAACGACGACGAACCGGGCGGCCGCGAACTGCTGCGCGTGGAGGGGGTGACGAAGTCGTTCCCGGGCGTCCGCGCCCTGGACGGTGTGGACCTGACCCTGCGCACCGGCGAGGTGCACGTCCTGCTCGGCGAGAACGGTGCGGGCAAGAGCACCCTCATCAAGATGCTCTCCGGCGCCCACCGCCCCGACGGGGGCCGCATCCTCGTGGACGGCGACGAGGTCACCATCCGTTCGGCGCAGGACGCCGAGCGGCTCGGCATCGCCACCATCTACCAGGAGTTCAACCTCGTCCCCGGACTGACCGTCGCCGAGAACATCTTCCTGGGCCGCCAGCCGCGCACCGCGCTCGGCCTGGTCGACCGCAAGACGATGCGGGCACGGGCCGCCGAGCTGCTGCGGCGCGTACGCCTCGACGTCTCCCCGGACACCCCGGTCGCCGAACTGGGCATCGCCCGCCTCCAGATGGTCGAGATCGCCAAGGCGCTCAGCCTGGACGCGCGCGTCCTGATCATGGACGAGCCGACCGCGGTCCTGACCTCCGAGGAGGTCGAGACCCTCTTCGGGATCGTCCGCGAGCTGCGGGAGTCCGGGGTGGGCGTCATCTTCATCACCCACCACCTGGAGGAGATCGGCGCGCTCGGCGACCGGGTCACGGTCCTGCGCGACGGCCGCTCCGTCGAGGAGGTGCCGGCCTCGGCGGACGAGGACGAGCTGATCCGCCTCATGGTGGGCCGCGACATCGCCGAGCAGTACCCGCGCCAGCGGCCCGGGGCACCGGGCGCGCCCCTGCTGCGCGTCCGTGGCCTGACCCGCAACGGCACGGTGGCCGGGCCGGTCTTCGAGGGCATCGACTTCGAGGTGCGGGCGGGCGAGGTCGTGGGCCTCGCCGGGCTGGTCGGCGCGGGCCGCACCGAGGTGGTCCGGGCGGTCTTCGGCGTCGACCGCTATGACGCCGGCACGGTCGAGATCGACGGCAAGGAACTGGCCCGCGGCGATGTCCGCGCCGCCATGCGTGCCGGGCTCGGTCTCGTACCGGAGGACCGCAAGGGCCAGGGCCTGGTCCTGGACGCCTCTCTCCAGGACAACCTGACCCTCGCCCGGCTCGACCGCGACACCCGCGGCGGACTGGTCGACCGCGGCGCGCAGCGGCGCGAAGCGGCCACCGTCGCCGAGCAGTTGAAGGTCCGGATGAGCGGGCTGGGGCAGAGTGCCCGCACCCTCTCCGGCGGCAACCAGCAGAAGATCGTCATCGGCAAATGGCTGCTGGCGGACACCAGGGTGCTGATCCTCGACGAGCCGACGCGCGGTATCGACGTCGGCGCCAAGGTCGAGATCTACCAGCTCATCAACGAGCTGACGGCGTCCGGCCGGGCGGTGCTGATGATCTCCAGCGATCTGCCCGAGGTGCTCGGCATGAGCGACCGGGTGCTGGTGATGTCACAGGGCCGGCTGGCCGGTGAGCTGCCGGCCGCGGAGGCCACCCAGGACGCCGTGATGGAGCTGGCGCTCCGGTCCCCGGACGGCACGAGCACGAAGAACAACGACGAGAGCGCGATGGAGGGCTCCGATGTCCACTGAGATGTCCACTGAGGTGAAGACAGGAGCCGCCGCCGAGGCGGTGGGACGGGCACCGGACCGGGACGGCTTGGGGACGTGGTTTTCCCGGGCGGTCCTCAGGAACGGCCCGCTCGGCGGACTGATCGCCCTGGTCGTGGTGATGGCGGTGCTGTCCAGGGACTTCCTCAACGGGCAGAACCTGCTCAATGTCGGCGTCCAGGCGTCGGTCACCGCGATCCTCGCCTTCGGCGTCACCTTCGTGATCGTCTCGGCCGGTATCGATCTGTCCGTCGGCTCGGTCGCCGGGCTCTCCGCCACCGTCGTCGCCTGGGCGGCCACCGGCGAGGGCCTGCCCGTCTGGACAGCGGTGCTGCTCGGCCTGGCGACCGGCGTGGTGGCCGGTCTGGTCTCCGGCGCACTGGTCGCCTACGGCCGACTGCCCGCCTTCATCGCCACGCTGGCGATGCTCTCGGTCGGCCGTGGTCTGGCCCTGGTCATCTCCGGCGGCTCGCCGATCGCCTTCCCCGGCTCGGTCGGTGCGCTCGGTGACACCCTCGGCGGCTGGCTGCCGGTGCCCGTACTCGTCATGATCGCGATGGGGCTGGTCGCCGCGCTGATCCTGGCCCGGACGTACGCCGGCCGGGCGATGTTCGCGATCGGTGGCAACGAGGAGGCGGCCCGGCTCTCCGGCATCAACGTCAAGCGCCGCAAGCTCGCCATCTACGCGCTGTCCGGGGTGTTCGCCGCGGTCGCCGGCATTGTGCTCGCCGCCCGGCTCACCTCCGCCCAGCCGCAGGCCGCCACCGGCTACGAGCTGGACGCGATCGCCGCCGTCGTCATCGGCGGCGCCAGCCTCTCCGGCGGCTCCGGCAAGGCCTCCGGCACCCTCATCGGCGCACTGATCCTCGCCGTCCTGCGCAATGGCCTCAACCTGCTGAGCGTCTCGGCGTTCTGGCAGCAGGTGGCCACCGGGCTGGTCATCGCGCTGGCGGTGCTCCTGGACACGCTGCGTCGCCGGAGCGCGCGATGAAGGCCCGGGTGAACATCAAGGGGAGCGCCTGGCGGAACGTCCGGGGGAGCGCCTGGCGGAACGTTGGGGGGAGCGCCTGGCGGAACGTCCGGGGGAGCGCCCGGATCAAGAGGGCGCTGGCGGCCGGACTGGCCGCGACCGCCGCCCTGGGGCTGGCCGGCTGCGACCGCGGCGGCAACACCGACCTGGGGCTCGCGCTGTCCACGATGAACAATCCGTTCTTCGTCGGCATCAAGAAGGGCGCCCAGGCCGAGGCGGACGCCCGCGGTCTGCACCTCAACATCACCGACGCGCAGAACGACCCCACCCAGCAGATCAACCAGATGGAGACGTTCACCAGCCAGAACGTCAAGGCGGCCATCATCAACCCGGTCGACTCCGACGCCGCCGTACCGGCCGTCGGCGTCGCCAACCGGGCGAAGGTGCCGGTCATCTCCATCGACCGCGGCGTCAACGGCGGCAAGGTCGGCTCGACCATCGCCTCCGACAACGTCGCGGGCGGCCGGCTCGCCGCGAAGACGCTGGCCGAATCGCTCGGCGGCAAGGGCAAGGTGGCCTTCCTGGAAGGCCAGGCCGGCACCTCCGCCGCCCGCGAGCGCGGCCAGGGTTTCGAGGAAGGCATCAAGAAGTACCCCGGCATCCAGGTCGTCGCCCGGCAGCCGGCCGACTTCGACCGCACCAAGGGCATGGACGTGATGTCCAACATGCTGCAGGCGCACCACGACATCGGCGGGGTGTTCGCGGCCAACGACGAGATGGCGCTGGGCGCGTCCAAGGCGCTCGGCGGCCGATCCGGCAAGGACGTGAAGGTGGTGGCGTTCGACGGCACACCGGACGGCGTCACGGCGGTCCGCAACGGCACACTGACCGCCACCGTCGCCCAGCAGCCGGAACTCCTCGGCAAGCAGGCCGTGGACTGGGCGCTCAAGGCCTCCCGTGGTGAGAAGCTGCCGCAGTCGGTCAGGGTGCCGGTGGTGCTGGTGACGGCGAAGAACGCCGCGAAGTTCGACGGCTGAGAGCGCGGCCCGGCGGGCCGCCGGACAACGACAGCGGGCCGCCGGACAACGACAGCGGGCCGCCGGACAACGACAGAGGAGAGAAGCGGGAGATGGGAGAGCGGTGCATGTATGACGTCCTGGTGGTCGGCTCGGCCAACGCGGATCTGACGGTGCGGGTCGCCCGGCGGCCCGGCGCGGGCGAGACCGTGACCGGCACGGACCTGGTCGAGTCGGCCGGCGGCAAGGGGGCCAACCAGGCGGCCGCCGCGGCCCGGATCGGCGGGCGCACCGCACTGCTGGCGCGCGTCGGCGGCGATGCCTACGGCGCACTGCTGCTGAGCGCCCAGCGCGACGCGGGCACCGATGTCTCGCCGGTGATCGTGGACGAGGCGGCCCGTACCGGCACCGCGATGATCATTGTCGACCCGGACGGCGACAACAGCATCGTGGTCTCGCCCGGCGCCAACGCCGCCCTCACCCCGCAGGACGTGGCGGCGGCGAAGGACACCATCGCCGCCGCCTCGGTGGTCTCGCTCCAGCTGGAGATCCCCATGGAGTCCGTACGGGCCGCCGCCACGGCCGCCGAGCAGGCCGGCACCCGCGTCGTCCTCAACCCCTCCCCGGCACCCGAGGCGGCCGCGCTGGCCCCCGAACTGCTCGCGGTGGCCGATCCGTTGGTCGTCAACGAGCACGAGGCGCGGCAGCTCTCCGGGCTCACCGACGGCACCCCCGCCCAGTGGGCGCAGGCCCTGCGCGACCGGGGCGCCCGCTCCGTCGTGGTCACCCTCGGCGGCGACGGCGCACTGGTCCTGGACGCCTCGGGAGCCGCGCAGGTCCCGGGCGTACGGGTCAAGGCCGTGGACACCACCGGCGCCGGCGACGCCTTCACCGGCGCCCTCGCCACCCGCCTGGCCCGCGGCGACACCCTGCCCGAGGCGGCCCGCTTCGCCGTACGGGTGGGCGCCGCCGCCGTCACCAAACCGGGCGCCCAGCCGTCCTACCCGACCCGGGCGGAGCTGGCGGAACTGGCGCCCGAGCTGCCGTAGGGCTGATGCCGGTGGGGCCGGTGGGGCCGGTGGGGCCGGTGGGGCCGGTGGGGCCAGGGCGGCCGGGGCGGGCGTGGCCGCAGGGCTGACGAGGTAGGGCCGGTGGCGGCCGCAGGACTGACGCGGTACGGCCGGGGGCGGCGGGGCACGTCACCGCCCGTCCGGCTCCTTCGGTCCGTAGAGCGCATGGTCCGCGCCGGTCGCCAGGGCCCAGTAGCGGTCGCCGTAGGACCAGTGCCACCACTCGGTGGGGTAGTTGACGAGTCCGGCGGCGTGGAGCGCGGCGTTCAGCACCCGCCGGTTGGCGCGGGCGGCGGGCGTCAGATCCGGCGCACCCGTGTAGCAGGCGCCGTCGCTCTCCTCGGGGGAGGCGTTGACCGGTGTCCCCATGTCGACTTCTTCGCCCGCTGTGGTGACGAGGGTGAGATCCACCGCGCCGCCGGCGCAGTGCGGTGCGATCCCGGGCGGCGACACATAGCGGCTGGCGGCCCGGTGGATGCGTGCGGCATCCCAGTCGGGGTGCGCGGCGCGCAGTTCCTCCGTGTACTCCTCGAAGTAGCGCCGCTGCAGCCCCGGCGGCCGGTAGCCCTCGACGAGCTGCAGCCGCAGCCCGTCCGGCAGTGCCTTCTGCGCCGTCAGCAGCCGCTGCAGCACCCCCTCCCGCAGCTGAGCGAAGGCGCCCCCGTCGTCGTGCCGGAGCCCGGCCACCAGCAGCTCGGGCGCCGTGGTCCGCACGTCCACCAGCGGCTGACCGCACTCCTGGACGGGGATCGCGGCCACCGCCGGGTCCGCCATCAGCGTGAGGTGCTCGCGGACGTCACTCAGCACCAGCTCCGCACCGTCACCCGGCACCGGCCCGGTCCACTCGGCGGCCGCCGCCACCCGCTCGCCGGACGGCAGCCAGGCGCCGCTGAGGCCGCACGCCGAAGCGGCGGGCCCGGTGCCCGTGCCGTTGGCGAGCAGCACGTGCAGCCCGTGGTCCCGGGCCAGTTGCCCGTACTGCGCCACCCGCTCCGCCGTGTCGTGGAAGGAGCTGGCCAGATACACCCGGCAGCCGTCGGCCGCGGCCCGCGCCGGGACATCGGGGAAGCTGTTGTCGAAGCAGGTGGCGAGCGCGAACCGGATGCCGCCCAGGATGAAGCGGCCGTCGGCGGCGCCCGGTGCGAAGAGCGCGCTCTCGTCCTCTCCCGCCGTGCCGGACAGATGAACCTTGTCGTAGCGGGTGAGCAGCGCGCCGTCCGGTCCGAGGACGAACGACGAGATCGTCGGACGGGCCCCGTCACCGGCGCCACGGCCTGCCGCATTCACGACCGCGGCGGCTCCCGTCGCCCGGCACGCCGCCCGTACGGGGGCCAGCCGGGCATCGTCGTCCGTGACCGTCATGCCCGTCGGGTCGGCGGCTATCAGGGACAGGTCGTAGTGCGTCAGCGCGAGTTCGGAGAAGACCACCAGACCCGCGCCGCGCCCGGCGGCCTCGGTGATCAGCGCGGCCATCCGCGCGGCGTTGGCTGTGATGTCGCCCGGTACGGGCGTGAATTGAGCGGCGGCAATGATCATTCGCCCATGATGCCCGGGGACAGGGAGGGACAGGGAGGGGACAGAGCAGGGACAGGGCAGGGGCGGGCGGCTTTCGGCCGCGCCGGCGCCCGCCCGCGTCCGGGAGGTCCCTCTCCCCTTGTGGGGGGGCAGCCGAGATACGGCCGAAAGGGATAGCAGCGCGGGCTTGAGCGGGTGACCGGTGCCTCTGCTCGCCCGTTGCCGCCGCGTGCAGGGCTCTCATACGGGCTGAGGGCTGCCCTGGTACGGTCCCGCGCGGAAGCGGTCGTTTTCGTGAGCGAGGGCGGGGACCGGCGGCGTGACGTCGATGGAACGGACCGCGTATCCGCGTGTCAAGCGGCTGATGTCCGCGCGGGAGATGCACGTCTTCGCCACGCCCAAGCCCGAGGAAGCGGCCTGGGCGCGGGAGCGGACCCGCTTCGATGAGCACCTGCTCGCCCTTACCCTGGCGCTGAAGTGCTTCCAGAAGCCCGGCGTGCACTGCGTGACCCGAACGCCGCGGAGGAGTACCGGGCGGCAGGGCACGTGGGTAGGTCTGTACGACGAAGGCCCCCGCGGGGGGACCGGGAGAGGCGGCCCTTGTGCGGGATCGTAGGGGTCCACATGGAGCCGTCGGTCACGCCCTGGTGAACGCCGGCGACTCTGCGGCGGAATTGCGCAGGGCGGGCCTGCCGGATGCTGGTCACTGGTCGGTAGGAGGCGGATACGGCCCGGCGACTGGACCACCCACCGCCACTTGCCCCAAGCCGTAAGCGCACCCGGCCCATCTCACTCAATCGACACCCAACTGCTCCTTGAGCTCGGCCAGCGGAAACCGGGCATCGGCGCCGAACGCCCGGACAGCCTCCGCCAAGGCCGCCAACACCGCGTGGAGAGGAGTACGTAGCAACGCGGCGTAGAGGGTCCCCACGGCCCGGCGCACCGGGGAGTCTTCGTCGACTCCGGCCCGCAGCATGGGCGCGATCCGCGGCGGCACACGGGGTTCGGACTGCAACCGTTCCCAGGCCACGCCCACCAAGTGGAAGGGCGGGGGAAGTGCCTCGCCCGCTTCCACGGCATCCAGCGCGGGCGCCACCCAGTCCAGCTCGGCGATGCCGATTTCCTGGTAGGCACGGCGCGCCACCCAGCCGGCGATCTCGCGCTGTCTGTCCAGGCTCACGGCGGCGAGCGCCCTGGTCAACTCCTTCTCCGCCAGGGCCACGTCACGCGCTTCTCCGCCTATCCCCCTCATGGCCGGGCTGGGCAGCGTCCCGCCCCACGGTGCGGCCTCGGCGGCCTCCTCGGCGGCCATCTCGGCCGCAACCCGCTCTCCCTCCCTGTTCCATTCGTCCAGCTCCGCCTTCCACCGGGCCTCCTCGTCCGGATCGGGCAGTACCGGGGGCGGTAGCGTGCTGACGCGCTTGTGCCAGTAGCCGGCGAGTTCACTGGTCTGCTTGACCACCTGGTCCGGCGCTAGCGGGCAAGGCCAGAACTGAAGCAGGTAACGGTCGATCATCGGCTCATCGTCGTCCCGACTGTGCGCGTCGGCCGCGCGGTCCATCCCGGACGCCGAGTACCGGACCCGGTAGTCCGTATCCGCCAGACCCAGGTCCCAGGAGTCCCCGCCTCCCCACTCCACCAGCGAGGCGCTCCCGACCGGACGGTACGGCGCCTCGACGATCTCCTCCCACCCCTCGTCCACAGCCGGCCGTTCGTCGTGCACTTCGACCCGGAAACCGACCCCGCCGTAGTGCAGTCCGGTCGTCAACCACAGCGTGCCCGGCCAGGCTGCGCCGCACAGCCCGTTGCATTGGCCGCCGAACGTGTCCTTCATGTCACCGAACGGGGACGCGTCCTTGCTTTCCACGTAGATCTGGCTGTACGACACGTCGACTTCGTCATCCAGCACCGTCCGCACGTTGGATCTCCTCTCCGTTGCGAAGGCCGCTCACTCCGGGGCGGCCCCGGTCGTCTCCCATGTTGCATCGCCCCACTGACAGAGCCTATGGACGCGAACCGCGGGCCATCGCCGTGCCGGCCGGCGTTTGTCACCAGCGCGAGCATCTTTTGCCCCTTCGACCACCAGGCGCAGCTTGCTGGTGTGTACGCCGCGCGAGCGCCTCAGGGTGTGGTCGGCAGGCTCCCCGGTCGGCGGCTCGGCCTGCGTCCGCGCGTCGCACCGGGCGCCTGCGGCGTGCTGGTGGGGCGGGTGACAGGGAATACGTAATTCTGTGTCACATCAGGAGAACGTCCGCGGAATGTCCACACATCCGGGTCGCCTCCGCCGCCTCCGCCGCCTCCGCCGTCAAGATCGCCCTGCTATCCCTTCGGGCTGTATCTCGGCTGACCCTCTTGTGCGGCCCGTGCCGCCGTGGCCTGAGAGGCCGCGGTGGCACGGGAGGCCGCCGCGGCCTGTGAGGCTGCCGTGTCCCGTGCCGCCGCTGTGGCTTGTGAGGCCGCCACCGTCACGATCGCCCGCACCTGCCCGGTGATCGCCACCCGGTTGTGTACGAAGACCGGGTCGGTGACCTGCCCGTTCGCCGGATCCGTGTTGCCGGGGCCGAACTCCAGCACCGGGGTGTGCAGATGCCCGCCCGGCAGCGTCGGCCGCACCGCATCCCTCAGCAGGGTCGCCCGGTAGGCGATCTCATTGGACAGATAGTCCCCGCCGCCCCCGGCACGGGCCGTGGACCCCGGCGTCGGGCCGTCCGGCCGGTCGACCGGTTCGGTGGCACCCGCGGGAATCTCGGTGACCTCGGTGTGGTCGGCCACCGGGAACGGCCCGGTCCCGGCCGTCACGATGCGGGCGTACGGCAGGCTGGTGGTCGTCCACTGCGGCTGCGGCAGCACGGTCGGCACCCCCGCCGGGACCGGCACGGTCTCCGTACGGGATTCCCGGACGTTGTCCGGATAGCCGCCCCGCCAGGCCCCGTTGGTCCGCTCGACATCGAACCGTCCGGGCCGCCCCTGGCTGATCGTCGTGAACAGATCGGCCTGCCGCGGCCCGCTCCGGAACTGCGGCAGCAGCGTGCGCTCCACCGTGCCGTCCGCGAAGTCGGCCCACCGCACGGGGAAGACCGCGGTCTCGATCCGGGCCGGCCGGCCCGAGGCGGTGCGCACCGTCGTCCCGTCCAGCGCCAGCGCCGCCGCCCCCGACGGATTGCTGCGCCGCGCATCGGCGTCCAGCTGGAACGGGTCGAAGCCGGTCAGCACGATCCGCAGTACGTGCTTGCCGGCGGGCAGGTCGATCGAGTCCTGGCCGCGCGAGCCCCGCTCCAGCGACCCGAGGAGGGCGTTGCGCCGGGGCTCGGTCAGTCCGAAGTCCGGCCGCCACTGCCGTAGTTGCTTCGTCATTCCCAGCCGTGCCCAGTACAGCGGCCGGTCGTCGTCCCGGCTCAGATCGCCGCCGTCGGGCCCGCGGCCCTGGGCCCGGTCCACGGCGCGTCGCCACAGCGCCCGCCCCTCGGCGGCGACATAGCGCCGGGCTTCCTCGTACGTGGCCATGCCCGCCAGCCCGCGCCCGAACTCCCGCTCCGCCGCATCGAATCCGCTGCGCCGCAGGATCTCCTGCGGCGCGGCCTGGCTCAGCCGCCCTTCCTCCACCGTGACATCCGCCGGGGCGGCCGCGGTGGCCGGTGCCGTCAGGGACAGCGGGGCGACGGCCAGCAGCGTGACCCCGAGCGCGCCCATCCTGGTGCGTATGCGTCTCATGGGGGCGAGTAAAGCGGTGCGCGCCGCGGGGCGGTAGAGGTCCGCCGCGGGGCGGTAGGGGTCCGGCGTGGGCCGGCCGGCGACCCTGGTCCCGGTCCGTCCTCTGTCCCCGGCGCGGCCCTGGCCCCGGCCCGAGCTTCCGGTTCCGGTCCGGCCTCCACCCCCGGGAGGTCCCTGCCCCGGTCCGGCCTCCACCCCGGGAGGCCCCTGCCCCGGCCCCGCCTCCACCTCCGAGAGGCCCCTGCCCCGGCCCGGAAATCATGACCGAATCCTGCCCTTGCCCCCGTTGCCCGCCGGAGCTACCGGATCAGTCCGCGCCAGACCCCTCACCCGGCTCCTCATCCGGCTCCCCGCTCGGCTCCTCGTCCGGCCCCTCCGCCGTCCCCTCACCCGTCCCCTCACCCGTCCCCCCGGCCTCGTCCTGCCCCTCCCCGCCTTCGAGCAGCGCCAGGAAGTCCCGGAAGGCCGTCGGCATGTCCACCTCTTCCGGGTCCAGCAGCCACTGCAGTTGCAGCCCGTCCATCACGGCGACCAGCAGTGGCGCCACCCGTTCCGGGGACAGACCGCCGGGCAGGGTGTCGCCGTACTCGGCCCGCAGCACCTCGGCCATCGACGCCCGTACGGCGCGGAACCGGGATTCGAAGAAGGCGCGGGCGGGGTGGTCCTCGGTGACGCTGTCGGCGGACAGCACCGTGTAGGTCTGGACGATGCCGGGGCGGGTGGCGTTGTAGTCGACGAGCTGGGCGAGGGCGTCGGTGCGCCAGGCGGTGGTCGTCGCGGCGGCCGAGGCCAGGTCCCAGCGGTCGCGTGCCTCCAGCACGCCGACCAGGAGCAGTTCCTTCGTCGGGAAGTGGTGCAGCAGCCCCTGCTGGGTCAGTCCGGCGCGTTCGGCGACGGCGGCGAGCGAGGTACGGCGGTAGCCGCGTTCGGCGATGAGCTGCATGGCGGCCTCCAGGATGGTCTCGCGCCGCTCCGCGCGCTGGGCCTCCCGCCCGCCGCCGCCCCGCCGGGCGCCCGCCCCGCCGCCGCGGAGGGGTCCGTCGTGGCGGGGTCCGTCGTGCTCTCGTGCAGTCACCGGCCGAGGGTAACTCTCGCGTGGAGATCCCGTACGACTGAGGTAACAGAAAAGTAACGACACCTACCGGCCGGGAGGTAGCACGGCAAGAATCCGGACAGGGGGCCCGCACGTCCATTCAGGGAGCACCGGAGAGCCGTATGACCGACGCCCAGCCCCACGACCCCACCGATGCCGACACCCACCATCCGGCCCGTGCCCGCGCGCGCGACCACACCGCGGCCGTGGAGCGTGCGCTCGCCGCGCTCGACCTCGACACCAAGGTCCGGCTGCTGTCCGGCCAGGACATGTGGACCCTGCCGGCCGTGCCCGCGATCGGGCTGCGGTCGCTGGTGATGTCGGACGGCCCGGTCGGGGTGCGGGGCCAGGAGTGGAACGCCGAGGACCCCTCGGTCGCGCTGCCCAGTCCCACGGCGCTGGCCGCCACCTGGGACCCCGGGCTCGCCCGCCGGGCCGGCCACCTCCTGGCCCAGGAAGCCCGCCGCAAGGGCGTGCACGTGCTCCTCGCGCCGACCGTCAACCTCCACCGCTCACCGCTGGGCGGCCGTCACTTCGAGTGCTACGCGGAAGACCCGCTGCTCACCGGAGCGATCGGCGCCGGGTATGTACGCGGTGTGCAAGAGGGCGGCGTCGGTACGGCGGTCAAGCACTTCGTCGGCAATGACGCCGAGACCGACCGGCTCACCGTCGACAACCACATCGCCCCGCGCCCGCTGCGCGAGCTCTATCTCGCGCCCTTCGAACACCTCGTCAAACACGCCCGCCCCTGGGCCGTCATGACCGCCTACAACCGCGTCAACGGCGCGACGATGACCGAACACCGCGCCCTCGTGCAGGACGTCCTCCGCGGGGAATGGGGCTTCGACGGCGTCAATGTCTCCGACTGGACGGCCGCCCGCCACACCGTGCGCGCCCTGCGCGGCGGCCTGGACGTGGCGATGCCGGGGCCACGGACGGTCTACGGGGCGCCGCTCGCCGAGGTCGTCCGCGCGGGTGAGGTGGCCGAGTCGGAGGTGGACGACGCGGTGCGCCGGGTGCTGCTGCTCGCCGCCCGTACCGGATGTCTGGACGGGGTGCCGCCCGCGGTCGGTCCGGCCGGTGTGCCGCAGGGGATCGACGGCCGGGCGATGGCCCGCGAGATCGCCCGGCGGGGGTGCGTACTGCTGCGCAACGAGCCGGTGGGCGGGGCCCGTCGGGCGCTGCCGCTCGACCCGGCGGCCGTCCGCAGGGTCGCCGTGATCGGGGCGGCCGCCCGCGACGCACGGGTGCTCGGCGGCGGGTCCGCGACCGTCTTCCCCGACGCGGTGGTCTCCCCGCTGGAGGGGCTGCGCGCCGCGCTCCCCGAAGAGGTCGAGGTCACCTTCTCGGCCGGCGCCGAGCCCCGCACCCGGGTTCCGTACGCCCGCGACGGCTTCACACTGCGCGCCCGCTATCTGGGCGCCGACGGTGAACTGCTCGCCGAGACGGCGCAGTCCGACGGCAAGGTGCAGCTGATGGGCCGCTTCCCCGAGGGCGTCACCCGGCAGAACCTGAGCGCCGTCGAGCTGACCGGCAGCTGCACCCCGCGGACCACCGGCAGCCACACCCTCGCCGTCTCCGGCACCGGCGAGCTGCGGCTGACCGTCGGCGGTTCGGTCCTCTTCGACGGCCGGTGCGCACCGGACGGCAACGGCGCCTTCGAGGCGTTCCTGCACCCCGTCGAGCGGCGGCTGACGGCGCAGCTGACGGCGGGCGAGAGCGTCGGGGTCACCCTGCGGTTCGTGCCCGGGGGCCCGGGGCCGGGCGAGGGCCTGGACGGGCTGAACTTCGCCCTGGGCCACCACGAACCGCAGCCCGACGCCGATGCGGAGATCGCCGAGGCGGTCCGCGCCGCGGCCGCCGCCGATGTCGCGCTCGTGGTCGTCGCCACCACCGACGAGATCGAGTCCGAGGGTTTCGACCGCCGCGATCTGCGGCTGCCCGGCCGCCAGGACGAGCTGGTCACCCGGGTCGCCGCCGCCAATCCGCACACCGTCGTGGTCGTCAACTCCGGTTCCCCGGTGGAGCTTCCTTGGCGCGAGCGGGTCCCCGCCGTGCTGCTGAGCTGGTTCCCCGGCCAGGAGGCCGGCGCGGCGCTGGCCGATGTCCTGCTCGGCGCCCATGAGCCGGGCGGCCGGCTCCCCACCACCTGGCCGGCCCGCCTCGCCGATGCCCCGGTCACCACCGTCACCCCGGACGACGGCCAACTCACCTACTCCGAAGGGGTGTACATCGGCTATCGCGGCTGGCAGCGGTGCGCGTCCGCGCCCGCCTACCCCTTCGGCCACGGACTCGGCTACACCGACTGGGAGTACGAGTCGCTGGACACCACGCCGGACTCGGTGCGGGTGCGGGTGCGCAACGCGGGTGACCGGCCCGGCCGCGAGGTCGTCCAGCTCTATCTGGCGCCCACCGCGGACGCCGCCCCTGACGCCCCGGAGCGCCCGGCCCGCTGGCTGGCCGGGTTCGCCGTCGTCGAGGCCGGTCCCGGTGAGAGCGCCGAGGCCGAAATCCCGCTGCTGGACCGGGCCTTCGAGGTCTGGGAAGCGGGTGCCGGCGACGCGGCAGGGGACGGCGGGACGGCGCAGGACGGCGGCTGGCGCCGGGTCAAGGGCGTCTACCTCGTCGAGGCGGCGCACAGCATCGACGACCGGAGGCTGACCGCGGAGGTCACCGTCGGCTGACGGCGCCAGGGCCAGGGGCGGGGCGGGGGCGGGGGCACTTCCTCCCGGGGCGCGCTCCCTGAGCCCCCTGAGCCCCCTGAGCCCCCTGAGCCCGCTGAGCCCCCTGCGCCCCCTCATGAGGTCACCACCGACACATCACCGCCACTCGTCCGCGCCGTCACCTTGTGCGCCGAGCCCTTGTCCGTCGGCACGGAGACCTTGCGGGTGCCGCCGCTGGTCGTGGCGTTCACCGCATAGGAGCCCTTCGGCAGGCGGATGGTGACATTGCCTCCGCTGGTCCGGCCCGACACCTCGGCAGGTGCCGTGGACAGCGCGAGGTCGACATCTCCGCCGCTGGTCTTCGCGCTCGCGGTGCGGGCCGTGGAGTCCGCGACGGTGATATCGCCGCCGCTGGTCTCCGCGGTGATCCCGCCCGCGGCGCCGTGGACCGTGATGTCCCCGCCGCTGGTCCGCAGGTCGACCGAGGCGTTGCGCGGCAGCAGGACCCGGTAGCCCACCTCGCACTTGCGCCCCATGCCGCAGTCCGCGGCCTTGAGCGTCAGCCGGCCGTTTTTGACCTCGTGCTCCGGGGTCGGCTTCTGCTTGTTGTACGCGTATTTCTCCGTCACCTTGACCGACCCGCCGGCGTCGACCGGCACGACCTCGATGTCGCCGCCGTGCGTCGTCGCCGACAGCGCGGTGATCGTGCCCGGCACGGTGTACGTCCGCTCCGCCTTCTTCGTCGGGCCGTAGCCCGCCAGCGAGCAGCCGGTCGTCAGCACGGTCAACGCCGCACAGGACAGGACGAGATGAGGAAAGCGGAGGCGGGCCATGGCGAGAGGTCTCCCGGGGCAGGCAACGGACGGCAGTGACCGGACATCCGGTCACTGCTCATCGTTCCCGCTCCGCCGCCCCGTGGCATCGGCGCACAGTATGACCTGTACGTCCCCCGCCCTTAAGGGTTCCCCGCACTCCGCGGCCGCACCGAGAACGTGTACACGGTCTCCGACCGGTAGCTCTCGCCGGGCCGCAGCACCGTGCTGGGGAAGTCCGGGCGGTTCGGGGAGTCCGGGAAGTGCTGGGTCTCCAGGGCGATGCCGGCCGCCGGGCCGTAGGGGACGCCGGACGTACCGGTCAGGGTGCCGTCGAGGTGACCGGCCGTGTAGAGCTGCAGACCGGGCTCGGTGGTGGCCAGCTCCAGGGCGCGGCCCGAGCGCGGATCGTACAGCTCCGCAACCGTGCGCGGCGTCGCGCACACCCCGCCGTCCAGCGCGAAGTTGTGGTCGTACGCCCCGGCCACGGCGCGCGCCGCCCGGAAGTCGTAGCGGGTGCCGGCGACTTCGGCGGGCGGTCCGGGCAGCGGAATGCCGGTGCCGTCGACGGGCGTGTACCGGGACGCCGCCAGCCGCAGTTCGTGACCGGCGGCACTGCCGCTGCCGTCACCGCCCAGATTGAGGTAGGTGTGGTGGGTGAGATTGACGACGGTCGCTGCATCGGTCGTCGCGCGCGAGACGATGCGCAGCGCCCCGCCCGGGGAGAGCGTGTACGTCACGCGGACGTCCAGGGCGCCGGGGAAGCCTTCCTCGCCGTCCGGGCTGACCCGGTGCAGCTGCACACCCCCGTCGGTCTCCCGGGCGTCCCACACCACCCGGGAGAAGTTGCCCGGCCCGCCGTGCAGGCTGTGCCGCCCGTCGTTCGGGGTCAGCGCGCAGGTCCTGCCGTCGAGCGGGAAGGACGCTCCGGCGATCCGGTTCGCATACCGCCCGACCAGCGCGCCGAAGTGCGACCCGCCGTGCGCGGCATACGACGCGAGGTCCGCGAAGCCCAGCGCCAGCTGCCCCCGCGTCCCGTCCCGGTCCGGCGCCTCGACCGTCTGGACGATCCCGCCGTACGTGAGGATGCGGACCCGTACCCCGTCCGGGCCCGACTCCAGGGTCCAGCGGTCGACGCGGGTGCCGTCGTCCAGCGTGCCGAAGGGGTCCCTGCTGACCTGCGTCTCCATGCGCGTGAGCCTATGCCCGCGGCCCGGCGGGCCGCGCCCGGAGACCGCGCGCAGGTGCTACGGCCGGGCCCGGGTGACCGTACGGAACGCCATCGCGGCCAGTTCCTTCTGGCCGTTGGTACCGGGGTGGAACCAGTCCCAGGTGCTCAACTGGCGGCCGGTGAAGCGGTAGTCGAAGACCGACTTGTCGAAGCGGCACAGCGGGTCCTTGCCGCACACCTCGGCCAGCGCCGCGTTGTAGGCCACCACCTGCTCCCGCACCTTCGCCCGGCGGTCCTGCGCCGGCTTCGACAGATCGTCCGGATCGCGCAGCATGGAGCCGCAGATGCCCAGCTTCCAGACCTGCTTGCCGAGCGGGTTCTTGCGCCCCTCGGACCACAGCCGCAGCAGATCCGGGACCGCCGCGACATACACCTGGGTGTGCGGCAGGGCGCGCCGCAGAGACGTCATGGACCGCGCGAAGCCGGCACGGAAGGCGGCCTTCGGGGTCATCGTCCCGACGTCGTGCCGACAGGCGTCATTGGCGCCGATCAGGACCGTGACCAACTCGGGTCTGCGCTTGGCGGCCTCGGTGACCTGGTCCGGCAGATCGCTCATCAGCGCACCGGTCCGGGCGAAGTTCCAGCTGTGCGTGGCCGGGTGTCTGACCAGCCGTCGGGCGAGGCTGTCGACCTTGGGGTCGGTGCCGGTGGCCCAGGAGACCTGGGGGCAGTCGGAGAGCACCGTACAGGCGTCGAAGCCGACGGTGATCGAGTCGCCGAGCGCCGCGATCGAGCCGGGGTCGGTATGCCAGACGGGCGCCGGCCTGGCATGCCGCTTGTCCGGGTGCCGGCCGGAACCGCCGTCGGCGCTACAGGAGGTGAGGGCGATCACCAGCGCGGACGCGACGGCGACGGTGCGTGAGGAACGGCGGCCGAAGCGACTGCGCCGAGGGCGAAAGGGGCGGCCGATCCGCGTCATCCCCTGTCCCCCTCCGGCGTGCGAGTGATATCTCTTCGGGTACCGACGGTACGTCACCCGCTTGCCCGGCGCCGCGCGGTAGCTTTGCCCCGTGCCTGCCGGGCGGTGACCCGAAGTGGCTGGTGCAGTCGGCACAGACAAATTACATCACGTCATTTCCTGTCCCATTTGCGGCAAATTCCGCCTAATGGTGTTTACTGTAGGTCACCAGCATGCTGGTGCCGAAGTGACCACTGGGGCAGAATGGCAGCTGTCCCGGCCGCAACCGGAACGGGCACGAGGCCGCTGGGGAAGGCGAACCTCGAACCGCACTGGAGGTCCCGGTGACGACACGTGGAGTTCTGTACGTCCACTCCGCTCCGCGCGCGCTGTGCCCGCATGTCGAATGGGCCGTCGCGGGCGTCCTCGGTGTGCGCGTCAATCTCGACTGGATCCGCCAGCCGGCGTCCCCGGGCACCTGGAGAGCCGAGTTCTCCTGGCAGGGGGAGGCGGGCACGGCCTCCAAGCTGGCCTCCGCGCTGCGTGGCTGGCATCTGCTGCGCTTCGAAGTGACCGCGGAACCCTGCTCCACCGCCGAGGGCGAGCGCTACAGCTCCACCCCCGACCTGGGCATCTTCCACGCCGTCACGGGCATCCACGGTGACATCCTCATCCCCGAGGACCGGCTGCGGGCCGCGGTCGTCCGCGCGGCGCGCGGCGAGACCGAGCTGGCCGCCGAGGTCGACAAGCTCCTCGGCAAGCCCTGGGACGACGAACTGGAGCCGTTCCGCTACGCGGGCGAGGGTGCCCCGGTCCGCTGGCTCCACCAGGTCGTCTGACCGCACGGGGACCCCGCCCCGACACGCGGCGGCAGTTGCCGTGGAGCCCGCTGCACGGGACAGCCCTTAGCGTGCCGTCATGGCCGACAACAACTCTTCCGACGCTCTGTCCGTAGCGGTGCTCGGCACCGGAATCATGGGTGCGGCGATGGCCCGCAGTCTCGCCGGGGCCGGTCTCGACGTCCGTGCCTGGAACCGCACCCGCGCCAGGGCCGAGCCGCTGGCCGCCGACGGGATCCGGGTCGCCGGCACGCCCGCCGAGGCGGTGGACGGCGCCGATGTGGTCCTCACCATGCTGCTCGACGGCGAGGCCGTCCTCGCTGCGCTCCGGCAGGCCGCCGCGGCGCTGCCGGCCGGGGCCCTGTGGCTCCAGACGAGCACGGTGGGCATCGAAGCGCTGCCCGCGCTCGCCCGGTTCGCCGAGGAGCATCACCTGCGGTTCGTGGACTGCCCCGTCCTCGGCACCAAGGCGCCCGCGGAAAAGGGGGAGTTGACGATCCTCGCCGCGGGACCGCAGGACGTACGGGAGCGCGCCGGGCGGGTTTTCGACATCGTCGGGAGCCGGACCCGGTGGGTCGGTGCGGACGGTGCGAGCGGCGCCGCCAGCCGTCTCAAGCTCGTCGTCAACAACTGGGTGCTGACGGTCATCAACGGTACGGGTGAGTCCCTGGCGCTCGCCAGGGCGCTCGGCGTGGACCCGCACGACTTCCTCGGCGCGGTCGCCGGCGGGGCGCTCGACATGCCGTATCTGCGGCTGAAATCCGAGGCGATTCTGTCCGGGAATTTCTCCCCGAGCTTCACGGTGTCCGCGGCACGCAAGGACGCCCGGCTCATCCTGGAAGCCGCCGAGGACGGCGGGGTGCGGATGGATCTGGCGGCGGGGGCCGCGGAACGCCTGCGCCGGGCCGAGGCGCAGGGGCACGGCGAAGAGGACGCGGCCGCCGCGTACTTCGCCGGCTTCGACGGCTGAGACAGGCGAGGGGCGCCCCCCGGGGATGGGGCGCCCCGGGGGCCCCCCGGCCGGGTGGATAGCCGGCGCCGCACCACGGCACCCTCTTTGGGGCGCGCACCA
>NZ_JBSHBP010000018.1:73601-136420 GCF_053612065.1 Streptomyces sp. NPDC054765
GGTGATACGTCACCGGGCGGGCCCCTCGCGCGTGTGTCAGACCGTCCGGAAAGCCAGGACCACGTTGTGGCCGCCGAAGCCGAACGAGTCGTTCAGGGCCGCGATCCGGCCCTCGGCCGGCAGCTTGCGGGCCTCGCCGCGGACGATGTCGCCGTCGACCTCCGGGTCGAGCTCGTCGAGGTTGATCGTCGGCGGAGCCACCCGGTGGTACAGCGCCAGGATCGCGGCGACCGTCTCGATACCGCCGGCGCCGCCCAGGAGGTGGCCGGTCATCGACTTCGTGGCGGAGACCGCCATGTGGTCGACGTCGTCGCCGAAGACCTTGCGCAGTGCCTTCAGTTCGGCCAGGTCGCCCTGCGGCGTGGAGGTGGCGTGCGCGTTGACGTGCACGATCTCCGCCGGGTCGAGGTCGGTGGCCTGAAGGAGGTTCTGCAGCGCGTGCGCGATGCCGTTGCCGGACGGCTCGGGCTGCACGATGTCGTGGCTGTCGGCGGAGATGCCCTGGCCGACGGCCTCGGCGTAGACCCGCGCGCCGCGCTTGGCGGCGTGTTCGGCCGACTCCAGGACGATGACGCCGGCGCCCTCGCCCATCACGAAGCCGTTGCGTGCGGTGTCGAACGGGCGGGAGGCGCCCTCGGGGTCGTCGTTGGACTTCGACATCGCCATCATGTTGCCGAAGGCGGCGATCGGCAGCGGGTGGATGGCCGCCTCCGTACCGCCCGCGACGACGATGTCGGCACGGCCCGTACGGATCATCTCGATGGCGTAGCCGATCGCCTCGGAGCCGGACGCACAGGCGCTGACCGGGGTGTGCACACCGGCGCGGGCGTTCACCTCCAGGCCGACGTTGGCGGACGGGCCGTTGGGCATCAGCATCGGCACGGTGTGCGGGGAGACGCGGCGGACGCCCTTCTCCTTGAGCACGTCGTACTGGCCGAGCAGGGTCGTCACACCGCCGATGCCGGAGGCGACGACGGTGCCGAGCCGGTCGGGGTCCACCGAGGTGTCCTCGCCGGCCTTGGCGGTGAAACCGGCGTCCGCCCAGGCCTCACGGGCCGCGATCAGCGCGAACTGCGCCGAGCGGTCCAGCTTGCGGGCCTGCGCCCGGGGGAGGACCTCGGACGGGTCGACAGCGGCTTGTGCGGCGATCCGGACAGGCAGGTCGGCCGCCCAGTCCTGGTCGAGCGTGCTGACGCCGGAACGTCCGGCGAGCATGGCGTCCCAGGACGAAGCGCTGTCGCCACCCAGCGGTGTGGTTGCGCCGATACCGGTGACGACCACGGTGCGATTGGTCGCGTTCACGGGAATTCTTACTCCACGGGTAGAGGGGTCTGAATCGACGGCGCCACCGCGGGGTGGCGACATGCGCAGGAGCTGGATCAGCTCTGGTGCTTGAGGATGTAGTCGGTCGCGTCGCCGACCGTCTTGAGGTTCTTGACGTCGTCGTCCGGGATCTTCACGTCGAAGCGCTCTTCGGCGGCGACGACGACCTCGACCATGGACAGCGAGTCGACGTCCAGGTCGTCGGTGAAGGACTTGTCCACCTGGACGTCCTCGGTGGGGATCCCGGCGATCTCGTTCACGATCTCGGCGAGACCGGCGACGATCTCTTCCTGAGTGGCGGCCATGATGGCGCTCCTTCGGTCATTTTATGGGGAAACTGAGTTACTTGCGGTGAAGATCCGTGCGATGGCCGACACGTCCGGGGACGTACGGCGCTGCGCAGATCTTGCCTAGGGGAGGGTAACGACCGTCGCGGCGTAGACGAGACCCGCCCCGAAGCCGATGACCAGCGCGGTGTCGCCGCTCTTGGCCTGTCCGGTCGCCAACAGCCGCTCCATGGCGAGCGGAATGGAGGCGGCCGAGGTGTTGCCGGTGGTCTCCACATCGCGGGCGACCGTCACGCTCTCCGGCAGCTTCAGAGTCTTCACCATCGAGTCGATGATCCGCATGTTGGCCTGGTGCGGAATGAAGACGTCCAGGTCGTCCGGGCTGACCCCGGCCGCGTCCAGCGCCTGCTGGGCGACCTTGGCCATCTCGAACACCGCCCACCGGAAGACCGACTGGCCTTCCTGTGTGATGGCGGGGTAGCGGATCTCCTCCGGAGCCGGACGGCCCTCGGGGGCATCCCCTCCGGGGACCGGGGTGGGGCGGTAGACGTCCCAGCCGAGGGTCTGCTTGATGGTCTCGGACTTGTCGCCCTCCGAGCCCCAGACCGTCGGGCCGATCGCGGGTTCCGTGGCCGGGCCGACGACCACCGCGCCGGCGCCGTCACCGAAGAGGAAGGCCGTCGCGCGGTCCTCCAGGTCGGTCAGGTCCGAGAGCCGCTCGACGCCGATGACCAGGACGTACTCCGCCGAGCCCTCGGTGACCAGGCCCTTGGCGAGGGTCAGACCGTAGCCGAAGCCCGCACAGCCCGCCGAGATGTCGAACGCGGCCGGCTTGCCGGCACCGATACGGTGCGCGATCTCGGTCGCGATCGCCGGGGTCTGCTTGAAGTGCGAAACGGTGGAGACGATCACGGCGCCGATCTGTCCGGGCGTGATGCCCGCGTCGGCGATCGCCTTGCCGGACGCCTCGACCGACATGGTCGCGACGGTCTCCTCGGGGCCCGCCCAGTGGCGGGTCGCGATACCGGACCGCGAGCGGATCCACTCGTCGGACGAGTCGATGTGCTGGAGGATCTCCTCGTTGGGCACGACCCGGGTCGGGCGGTAGCCGCCGACACCCATGATCCGCGCGTACGGGGCGCCCTTCGAGGGCTTGATCTTCGAGGTCATGCGCTTCGGACTCCTATTCGGCCGGTGCGGCGTTGTCGGCGTGTCCGGCGATCAGCGTGCGGGCCGCGTCGAGGTCGTCGGGCGTCTTGAGGGCGAGGGTCCGCACGCCGGGGAGGGCGCGCTTGGCCAGGCCGGTGAGGGCGCCACCGGGAGCCGCCTCGATGAGCGTCGTGACTCCGAGTTCCTTGAAGGTCTCCATGCACAGGTCCCAGCGCACGGGGTTGGCCACCTGGCCCACCAGCCGCTGCACCAGTTCCCGGCCGTCGGAGACCAGCTGCCCGTCCTTGTTGGAGACGTAGCGGGTGTGCGGATCGGCGACCGACAGCTGGGTGGTCGCCGATTCCAGGGCCGAGACAGCGGGTGCCATGTGGTGAGTATGGAACGCGCCGGCCACCTTCAGCGGTACGACCCGGCGAGTGCCCTCCGGCTTGTTCTCCACCAGCGCGGCGATCTGCTCGGCGGTGCCCGCGGCAACGATCTGCCCGGCGCCGTTCACATTCGCCGGGGTGAGGCCCAGCTGCTCCAGATGCGGGATGACGACGGCCTCGTCGCCGCCCAGCAGCGCGGCCATACCGGTCTCGGTGACGGCGGCGGCCTCGGCCATCGCCTGGCCGCGCCGGCGCACCAGCGTCATCGCGGCCTCGTCGGAGACCGTGCCGGTCAGCGCGGCGGCGGCCAGCTCACCGACGCTGTGGCCGGCCGCCGCGCCGACCTGCGCGGCGAGGGCGTCGGCCGTCGCGAACAGCTGCCGGGCGGAGATCAGGGCGGACGCCACCAGCAGCGGCTGCGCCACCGCGGTGTCGCGGATCTCCTCCTCGTTCGCCTTGGTGCCGTAGTGGACCAGGTCCAGGTCGATGGCGTCCGACCAGGCACGGAGCTGGTCCTCGACACCGGGGAGGTCGAGCCAGGGAGTCAGGAAGCCGGGCGTCTGAGCGCCTTGGCCGGGAGCGACGAGTACGAGCACCCTCACACTCTCTCTTGTGGGTGGTTCCGCCCGCCCGTGGGGACAGGGACGAAGAACCATCGGGGGAATTGTTGGTGTCCGACAAAAGTCTAGGGTTGCGCCTCACCGTCAGCCAGACGTCCCAGAATCAACGCGACACGGAGGGTGAACGCCGAGCGCACATCGGAGGGTGACCAGCCGGTGACGTCCGTCACACGTCGCAGCCGATAACGCACGGTGTTGGGGTGCACGAACAGCATCCGGGCGGCGCCCTCCAGACTGCTCGCCTGCTCCAGGTAAACGCTCAGCGTCTCCAGAAGTGCCGACCCCGCTTCCTGCAGCGGTCTGTAGATCTCCTCCACCAGCTGCTCCCGGGCGACCGGGTCCGAGGCCATCGCGCGCTCCGGCAGCAGATCGTCGGCGAGCACCGGCCGGGGGGCGTCCGGCCAGGCGGCACACGCCCGCAGTCCGGCGGCCGCGGCCTGTGCGGAGCGGGTCGCGGCCAGCAGATCGGAGACGACCGGGCCGGCCACCACCGGACCGGCGGCGTACGGGCCGATCAGCGCCTTCGCCGGCTTCAGCGGATTGTCCGAGCCGCCCGCGATCACCACCAGGCGGGAGCCCAGCACCCCGGTCAGCACCTGGAGCTTGGCGTGCCGGGCGGCGCGCCGGATCGCCTCCACGGTCAGTTCGCTGTCCCCGTCCGGGGCGGTGCCCAGCACCACGCACACATGCTCGGGGGAGTTCCAGCCCAGCGCCGCCGCACGGGAGACCGCGCCCTCGTCCGCCTCTCCCGACAGCACCGCGTTGACCACCAGCGACTCCAGCCGGGCGTCCCAGGCGCCGCGGGCCTCGGCGGCCTGGGCGTAGACCTGGGCGGTGGCGAAGGCGATCTCCCGGGCGTAGACCAGCAGCGCTTCGCGCAACACGGACTCGTCGCCCGGCGCCGCGACCTCGTCGATCGCGGACTCCATGACTTCGATGGTGGTCCGGACCATCTCCACGGTCTGCCGCAGCGTGATCGCCCGGGTCAGCTCGCGCGGAGCCGTACCGAAGACATCGGTGCTGATCGCCTGCGGGGTCTCCGGATGCCGGAACCACTCGGTGAACGCGGCGATACCGGCCTGTGCCACCAGGCCGATCCAGGAGCGGTTCTCCGGGGGCATCGCGCGGTACCACGACAGTGTGGCGTCCATGCGGGCGATGGCCGCGGCCGCCAGTTTGCCGGAGGAATTCTCCAGGCGCCGGAGGGTGGCGGAGTGCGGGTGCGCGTCGCGCGATGCGGGTTCAGACACGGGACAAGCCTGCACCATCGGGGCGGGGAGGTGAGGGGGCGGGGCTACGGTGGGCCCATGATTCAGGTGCGCAGGGGCCATGAACGGTATCCGGGCGGGGACGCGGAGGCCGGGATCGAGTCGCTGCACGCGTTCTCCTTCGGGCCGCACTTCGACCCCGACAACCTGCGCTTCGGCGCGCTGATCGCCTGCAACGAGGAGCGGCTGTCCGCGGGCGCCGGCTTCGACGAGCATCCGCACCGCGACACGGAGATCGTGACCTGGGTGGTCGAGGGCGAGCTGACCCACCGCGACTCGGCCGGCCACCGGACCACCGTACGCCCCGGCGATCTCCAGCGGCTCAGCTCGGCCGGCGGCGTGCGGCATGTGGAGCGCAACGACGGGGCGCAGCCGCTGCGCTTCGTCCAGATGTGGCTGGCACCGCTGGAATCCGGCGGGGAGCCGTCGTACGAGGTGGTGCGGGGCATTGCCGACGGCACCCCGTACGCGGTCGGTCGGGCCGGTGCGCTGCTGCATCTGCGCCGTCTCGCCGAGGGCGAGCGCACCGCGGTCCCCGATGCCGTACGGGCGTATGTCCAGGTGGTCCGCGGGGCCGTACAACTCGGCGCGGAGCGTCTGGAGGCCGGCGACGCGGCGGGGATCACCGACGGGGTGGGGCTGGAGCTGAAGGGGCTGGCGCCGGCGGAGTGCCTGGTGTGGGAGATGGGGGCGGAGCCGGCGTACGGGTGAGCCGGGCGGCGGGCCCGGAGCCGGCCGGGACCGCCCGCGGTCTTTGGTCCGTCCGGCGCCGTCAGGCCGTCCCCGCCAGCTCGGCCAGCACCGCGTCGGTCAGCTGCGGCCAGGCCTCGACGGCCCATGGCCCGAAGGCGCGGTCGGTCAGCGCCACACCTGCCGCGCGCGCGTCCGGGTCCACCCACAGGAACGTCCCGGACTGCCCGAAGTGCCCGAACGTGCGGGGCGAGGAAGCGCTGCCCGTCCAGTGCGGCGACTTGCCGTCGCGGATCTCGAAGCCCAGCCCCCAGTCGTTGGGCTTCTGGTGGCCGTAGCCCGGCAGGACACCCGTCAGACCGGGGAAGGCCACCTCGGTCGCGGCCGCGAGCGTCTGCGGTGCGAGCAGCCGCGGCGCCTGCAGTTCCGCGGCGAAACGGACCAGGTCGGCGACGGTGGAGATGCCGTCCTTGGCGGGGGAGCCGGCCAGTTCCGTCGCGGTCATCCCGAGCGGTGCGAGCACCGCTTCCTGCAGATACTGCGGGAAGGGGATGTCGGTCGCCTTGGCTATGTGGTCGCCCAGCGCTTCGAAACCGGTGTTGGAGTACAGCCTGCGGGTCCCCGGCTCGGCCATCGTGCGCTGCTCGTCGAAGGCCAGCCCCGAGGTGTGGGCGAGGAGATGACGGACCGTGGACCCCTCGGGCCCGGCCGGCTCGTCCAGTTCGACGGCACCCTCCTCGACGGCCAGCAGGGCGGCATACGCGGCCAGCGGCTTGGTCACGGACGCCAGCGGGAAGCGGTGCTCCAGGGGCCCGTAGGATCCGGCCACCGACCCATCGGCTCGTACGACGGCGGCCGCAGCGGTGGGCACCGGCCAGTTCTCGATCATCCGCAGGCTCTGCATGCCCACGAGCCTAGGGCCTGTCCGTTTTTCGCCCACGGACCGGCCCTCACGTCCCCAAATTCCGGTCAAGGCTGCTCCTGATCCGGGCTTGCTTGGAGTGCACTCGAAGTCTCTAGCGTTGAGGACGTCGAGAGGCATCCGGCGCAGAGCCGGGAGAGATCCGGCGATCCAGGGGAGACGGGGCATGACGGTAACGCAGAGCGAACCGGTCACCGGCGGCACGGCCGTGGCCGGCGGGCTGCCGAGGAGGCCGCCCGGCTGCGGCACCGGGCTCTTGCACCCACGGCCCGCAGGCCGGGACCAGTACACGATCAGCGAGGTGGCGGAACACACCGGGCTCAGCGCCCACACCCTGCGCTGGTACGAGCGCATCGGCCTGATGCCACACGTGGACCGCACCCATACCGGGCAGCGGCGCTTCACCAACCGCGATCTGGACTGGCTGGACCTGGTGGCCAAGCTGCGGCTGACCGGTATGCCGGTCGCGGACATGGTCCGCTACGCCGAGCTGGTCCGCGAGGGGGAGCGCACCTTCGCCGAGCGCGAGCGGCTGCTGACCGCGCACCGCGAGGACGTACGGCAGCGGATAGCCGAGCTGCAGAGCACGCTGGACGTACTCGACTACAAGATCGACATCTATGCCGACGCCCGCCGGGCGTCCGAGAGGTTCTGAGGTCTCCATGGGTAGCGACAAGATCGAGACGGTCGAGCTGGGCACCGGCGGACCGCGGGTCGGGGTGCAGGGCCTCGGCTGCATGGGCATGAGCTTCGCCTACGGCCCGACCGACGCCGATGAGGCGCGGGCCACGCTGGAGCGGGCCCGGGAACTGGGCGTGACGCTCTTCGACACCGCCGATCTGTACGGCAGGGGCGCCAACGAGGAGTTCATCGCCCCGTTCGTCCGGGCGCACCGCGACGAGATCGTGGTGGCCACCAAGTTCGCGATATCCCCCGATCCGGACGCTCCGGACGACCCGTACAAGCGCGTCATCCGCAACGACCGGCCGTACATCCGCCAGTCCGTCGAAGGCAGCCTGAAGCGCCTGGGCATCGACGAGATCGACCTGTATTACATGCACCGGCGCAACGGGGACGTCCCTTTGGAGGAGTCGGTCGGCGCCATGGCCGAGCTGGTGGCCGAGGGCAAGGTCAAGCACCTGGGGCTGAGCGAGGTGACCGCCGCCGAGCTGCGCGCGGCGCATGCCGTGCATCCGATCGCGGCGCTGCAGTCCGAGTGGTCGCTGTTCAGCCGGGACGTCGAGGAGGGCGTGGTGCAGACCGCGGCCGAGCTCGGTATCGGCCTCGTGCCGTATTCGCCGCTCGGCCGGGGCTTTTTGACCGGGGCGTTCGTGAGCGCCGACAAGGAGCTGACCGCGGATGACTTCCGCCGTACGCAGCCCCGTTTCACCGGCGACAACGCCACCGCCAACGCCGCGCTGCTGGAGCCGGTCCGCACGGTCGCCGACGCCCATGGCGCGACGCCCGGCCAGATCGCGCTGGCCTGGGTGCAGCAGCAGGCGACGGTTCGCGGCCTGGCCGTCGTACCGATCCCGGGTACGCGTAAGCGCACGCGTGTCGAGGAGAACACCGGCGCGACCCGGATCCGGCTGACCGAGCAGGACCTGGCGCTGCTGGAGCCGATCGCCGGGCAGGTCGCGGGGGCGCGGTACGCGGACATGTCGCACACCTCGGCCGGACGGGAGTAGGGCCTGCAGGAGGGCCTACGGGGCGGCGCCGGGTTGTGGCCCTGCCCCGTCCCGTCCGCCCTGCCTCGTCCCGTCCGTCCCGTCCGTCCCGTCGTGGTGCGTCCGCCTCGTCGTGGTGCGTCCGCCCCGGCCCGCGACCGTGCGCCACGGCCGCGGGGCGGGGCGGACGCACCGAAGCCGCACCCTGTCCGGGCCCTACGCCAGCCCCAGTGCGAAGACCGTGAACCCGGCGGCCAGCAGCGCCGCGGCGGCCCGGCGGGCCCGGCCGGCACCGGTCCAGGGGGCCTCGAAGCGGTGGGTGGTGCGGCCGATGAGGAGCAGCGCCGCGGCGAAGACCGGCAGCCAGGCCAGCCGGGCGAGAACCCAGCCGAGGGTGTCGGGCGGCGCGGTCAGCCCGGCCACCTCGCCCAGGAACGACACGGGCACGGCCGCGGAGAGCATCGCCGTCTGGTGCCAGCACAGGACCGTCATCGCGGAGAGGTTGACGAGCGTGACCGGTGCCCACAGGGCGGGCCGGTGCAGGAGCCGGGCGAGCCGGTCCCGGAGCAGGACGGCGGCGCCGGACTGGGCGGCGGCCAGCGCCAGGACCAGCAGCGACGGCGGATGGGAGTTCGTACGGTCCTGACCGGGGACGCCCACCATGCTCGCCGGGTAGTGGAAGAACAGCAGCAGCGCGGCGAACAGCGCGGCGCCGCCGAGCAGCAGCGACCGGGCGGCGCGCCTGCCGAGCCGCCGTTCGCCCCACGAGACCCCGAGCTGATAGGCGAACAGCCAGCCGGGCAGCAGGTTGAGCAGGCTCAGCCAGGACGGCATGGCGTCGGCGAACGGCCCGTAGCGCAGGAAGTCCACGACGGCCACGACCGCCCACAGCGGTGCCGCGGCCCAGACCCCCATCCGCCGGGCGGCGCGCACGCAGTACGGCGTCAGCGCGGTGACCGCCGCATAGACGCCGACGAACCACAGCGGCTGGATGACCAGCGTCGCCCCGGTCCGCAGCGTCGCTTCCGGCACCCCCAGGCCGTACAGGACGGGCAGCAGCACCGCCCATACGGCCGTCACCCCGAGCACCGGGCGGCCCAGCCGGGCGATCCGGCCGCGCAGCCAGACCCCGGCGGGCTCACCCCGCCCGGTGGCGCGCCGGAGGGACAGCGCCGAGGCATGGCCGCCCACCAGGAAGAAGATGCCGAGCATCTGCAGCACCCAACTGGCGGGCGCGAGCGCGCCGAAGGCGGTCAGCAGGCTGGCGTTGTGCAGCGCGCCGCCGGCATCGAGGCCGAAGCCCTCGATCAGCCAGTGGCCGACGGGCACGGCGAGCAGCGCCAGCGCGCGCAGACCGTCGAGGGCACGGTCGCGGTCGGCGGGCGTACGGTCCCCGATCGTGCGGACCGCCCTGCGGGCGGCGCCTGCGAGAGGCGCGAGGAATGCGGTGTCCATGAGGCGTCCTTGAGTCCTTGGACCGGTGGGGTGGGGAGCGGGGGAGAGCCCGGCGGGGGAGAGACCGCCCGGCAGCCGGTGTGCGCCGGTGCGCGGGGGCCGGCCGGGCCGGCGCCCGTCGCAGGCGTGCGCACCGGCGTCAGCGCACGGCGCCGTAGCGGCCCAGCACGATGGCCGCGAAGTTGCGGAGGGAGTCCGTACCGGGGGCGAGATAGCCGGTGTGGCCCACGGCCCGCTCGGCGGGGACCCGGCGGGCGCCGAAGGCGGGGTCGGTGGGGTCCGGGCCGTGGCCCAGGCCCAGCAGCTCGACGTGGGGGACGTCGCCGATCCAGTCGGATGCGTCCCGCGCCGCCCAGACCCGGGCCGAGGTGCGCAGCTCCGCCACGCTGTCCCGGCGGATGCCGGGAGAGCCGAAGACCACCAGGTCGGCGAGGCCGCCGCCGCCCAGCTGCGATACCGCCAGTCCGCAGACCACCGAGCCGTAGCTGTGGCACAGCACGGCCGGGGCCGGGGCGCCGACGGCGGCCAGGCCGGACAGGAAGCGGGCCAGCCGCGGCGCGCCGGCATCGGCGAGCCGGCCGGTCGTGGCGTCCGGGCCGATGCCGACCGGCGTGGTGTACCCCGCCCAGGCGATGACCGCGGTACGGGTCCCGGGCGCGTCGGCGGCCAGCCGGCTCCGCAGCGACCCGGCCATGCCGGCCGGTGTGCCGTAGGGGTCCCTGGTGCGGTCGAAGGAGGCCAGGTCGATGTCCGAGCCCGGCACGATCACGGCGGTGCGTTCGGCAGTGGCCAGGTCGCCGTACACCTCGGCCACCTGGCCGCGCCCGCGGGGATCGAAGGCGAGTATCCGGCGGCCGGGGGAGAGCAGCGAGGCACAGCGGGCGGCCGCCTCCCTGGCCCGCCGGTGGTCCTGGAGGGTGCCGGCCGGATCCATGGCACGGGCCAGCAGGCGGTCCCGTTCCGCCCGCAGCGCACGGGAGTTGGCCGCGTACCGCAGAGCGGGGGGTGCACCGTCGAGATTGCCGACGGTGAGCGGATGCCGGGCCACCAGCGACTGCCGCTGCCCGTCGGTCAGCGTGGCGAAGAAGCGGGCGGTATCGGCGGGCCGTGCGGTCGCCGGGTCCGGCAGCCGGACGCCGAGAAAGCGGTCGGCGCGCCAGGCGGCGGCACCGGGCGGCGGGCCCGTGACGGCCGTCTGCGCGGTGCCGGCCGCCCAGCCTCCGGTGCCGGCGGCCACGGCCACCGCGAGCACGGCGCCGATGACGGTGCGCCGGCCGCGCCGAGCGACGGTTCGCAGCCTGGACATGGTGGTGTCTCCCTCTCCCGTTGGTGTGGCGGAGGGAAACGTAGGAAGAGGGCGTATGACGCGGCGTCACACCGCGGAGCCAACTGCCGGGTGATACCGGGGTACGGGGGAGCGGCCGGTCTCGTCCTCAAGGAGGAGCCGCGGACAGCAGGCGCCCCGGGGACGCCACCGCTCCCACCCCCGCGCCCGCTACTGCTGCTCCTGCTCCCCGGGCGAGACCAGCCCCGACTCATACGCGAAGATCACGGCTTGCGCGCGGTCCCGCAGCGTCAACTTGGCGAGCACCCGGCTGACATGGGTCTTCACGGTCTGCTCGGCGACGATCAGCGCATCGGCGATCTCCTGGTTCGACAGACCGCGGGCGATCAGCTCCAGGACCTCCGTCTCGCGCGGCGTCAGACCCTTCAGCCGCAGCGCGGCCCGGCCCTTGCGGGGCGCCGGCCGCCGGCGGGCGAAGTCGGCGATCAGCCGCCGGGTCACGGACGGCGCGAGCAGCGCCTCTCCGGCCGCCACGACCCGGACCGCGGAGATCAGATCGCCCGGCGGCGCGTCCTTGAGCAGGAACCCGGACGCACCCGCGCGCAGCGCCTCGTAGACGTAGTCGTCGACATCGAAGGTGGTCAGCATCAGCACCTTCGGGCGGTGCGGCACGCCGGGAGGCGGATCGAGCAGCCGGCGGGCGGCCTCCAGACCGTCCATCTCCGGCATCCGGACGTCCATCAGCACCACATCGGGGTGCGTCCGGCGGCTCAGCTCCACGCCCTGCACACCGTCCGGCGCATCGCCCACCACCTCGATGTCGCGCTGCGCGGCGAGCAGCGCGGCGAAGCCCGCGCGCACCATGGCCTGGTCGTCGACGATGATCACACGCGTGGTCATACGGAGTCGGAATCCTTCGGTGAAAGGGAGGCCGCCGGGGCGGGTGGAGGCGAGAGGGGAAGCTGTGCGGCGACCCGGAATCCGCCGCCGGGCAGCGGACCGGTGTCGAGCGACCCGTCCACCAGCCGCACCCGCTCCCGCATACCGATGAGGCCATGACCGGTGCCGGTGGTCTCCAGCGGCGCGGACGGCGCGGGCGGCGGGGAGTTGACGACCAGAACGGTCAGCCGTGAGCCGTCCGCCGCCGTCGTCACCGACACCCGGGTCGCGGCCCCCGGGGCATGCCGTACGACATTGGCCAGCGCCTCCTGCACGATGCGGTACGCCGACAGATCCACCGCCGGTTCGAGCGGCACCGGGTCCGCTGGCAGCGACAACTCCACCGGCACACCGGCCCGTACGGTGCCCTCGACCAGCTTCGGCAGCATGCCGATACCGGGCTGCGGAGCCTTCTCCGGGCCGCCGTGCCGCTCCGTCTCCGCACTGCGCAGCACCCCGAGCAGCCGGCGCATCTCCGCCAGCGACTCGCGGGCGGTCGCGGCGATCGCCCCGAACTCGTCCTCGGCCTCCCGGGGAATCCCGCTGATGCGGTACGGGGCGCTGTCGGCCTGGACGGTGATCACCGACATGTGGTGGGCGACGACATCGTGCAGCTCCCGGGCGATGCGGGTGCGCTCCTCCAGCAGCGTCCGACGGGCGCGCTCGGCCTCGCTGATGGTCTCCTGCTCGATCAACTTCCGCTGGGCGTCGCCGCGTTCCCGCAGCGTGGCGCCCATCAGCAGCACCACACCGGCGAGGACGAACAGCAGCACCCAGGTGCTGCCGCTGCGCTGCGGGGTGATCGCCTCGGAGAGGATGCCCGCCACACCGGTCGTCAGCCAGACGGCTGTCAGGGTGCGGCTGCGTTCGCGCAGGGACAGTGCCAGCATCAGCGCGAGATAGCCGACGATCACCATGGGCGGCCAGGGCCAGGCGCGGCCCGCGACGCCGTCGGCGCCGGTGAGCGCCAGGGCGCAGACCACATCCGCCGTGAAGATCACCCACCAGGCCTGCAACGGCCGGCTCACCGCGAGCAGCAGCGGCGCGGTCTGCGCGGTGGCGAGCGCGCCGGCCGGCCCGCCGCTCATGCCGTAGTCGGCGCGCAGGACGGTGATGGTCGTCGGCAGCAGGGACACCGCGAACCCGAACGCGATGAGATACGGCAGCCGGCGCAGCCAGGGATTCTGGACGCTGCCGAACAGCGGGGTGCCGGGTTCGGTCGGGGTGCCGAGTTCGACGGTGAGGACGCGCAGCGCCTGCCGTGCGGCGCGCAACGCCCGTTGGCGGGTCGGCTCGCGTGCTGGGGTGGGAGAGGGTCCGGTCATCGCGCCCTCCATCCAAGCGGAGCAGCACGGCCGCGGCGTCATACCTGGGGCCGGGCTTGTACCCCCTACCACGGTATGAGTTCCCGGCTCCCGGTCCGGGCCCGCCACCACCCCGCCGCTTCCCGAAAGCTCCTGGACCCCTACAGCTCCGCCAGCAATTCGGCCTTTTTCGTGCTGAACTCGTCGTCGGTCAGCAGGCCGGCCCCGTGCAGCGCGCCGAGGTGCCGTATCCGGTCCGCGATATCGGCGGGATCCCGGCGCGCGTCCCCGGTCCGGCGGCGCGGTTCGCCCTCCGGCGTCTCCTGTGCCGGCTCGGCGGCGCGTACGGCCTGCAGCACCGCGGCAGCGAACGGCAGCGACTCGTGAACGGGGCCGTACCCCAGCCCGAACACCACCGCGGCCGGATCCTGGTCGGCCTCGCCCGTCCCCGGCTCGCGGGCGCCGCGCTCCAGCAGGCGCAGATAGCCGTTGAGGATCTCCGGCGACCGCCACTCGACCCCGGCCAGCTCCCCGACCGTGAAGGTCTGGTCGCCGCACTTCCACTTCGCCGACGACGCGCCCGTCCAAAACCACCGGAAGCCGACCGAATGCCCGTCGAAGGACGCCTTGCCGTCATACGCCTTGAAGTGCAGCGGGGGCTCCGGCGCGGCCACCAGGAGGCGGTCGGCGGGCTCCTTCGCGTCGGGGCCGAGCACCGTGCGCAGCTCGTCGGCGTAGTACCCGGCCAGCGTCTCGCGCTCGGCCGGCAGCACCAGCCGGTACGGATCGGCGTCCTCCTTGAGCTGCCCGTCGGCCGCTTCCATCAAAGGATCGGCGCCGGGCCGGGGCACGGCGTGCAGCACCACCGTGCCGCGTCTGCCCTCGGTCACCCCGACGGAGCTCAGCGCCTCGTACGGAATGCGTCGCTCGCCGAGCGCCTGGAACAGCTTCGGCCTGCGGATCCCCCGTTCGAAGCGGATGAGTACGGAGTCCGTGTCGAACTCCCAGACGGCATGAAAACCGGCCAGCACATCACCCATGCGACTCATCGTATGCGGGCGGTTGCCCGCCCGTCCCCCCTCCGGACAGCCCAGGGCGTCCGCCGGAGCCGCGGCGCGTCACCGCGGCCACCCGCTTCGTCCCGTGTCCCGTTGACGTCCGCGGGGCCGGATGTGGTTCCCGCGGGCCCGGCCCGTCCCCGGGCGCCGGGCCGTGCCCGCGGGAGCCGGTCACCGGGCCTGGCGGCCCTCAGACCTGGTCCGAGCTGCAGTGCGGGTCGTCGGAGGCGCAGGCCACCGTGCCGGTCGCGCCGACCCCGACCAGCGCGAAGTTGTGCAGGCTGCGGGTGCCCGGGGCGAAGTAGCCGGCGTGCCCGACGGCGCCTTCGGCGGACAGGATCCGGGAGCCGAAGGACGGATCGACCGGGTCGGCGCCGTGACCGAGCCCGCCGACCTCCAGGTAGGGCACGTCCTGGATCCAGTCGTCGGCGTCCCGCATGGCCCAGACGCGGGCGCGGGTGCCCAGCCCGGCGAGGCTGCCGGCCCGCATACCGGGGCTGCCGGCCACCGCGATGTCCTCGACATTGGACGGCAGCGTACGGGCGGCGACCCCGCACACCACGGACCCGTAGCTGTGGCAGAACAGCGAGACGGTGTCGGAGGAGGGCAGCGTGTCCACCAGGGCGCGCAGCCGGACCGCGCCGGCCTCGGCGAGCTGCCCGGTGGCGGCCTCGACGCCCATGCCGGCCGGTGAGGTGTAGTCGGCCCAGGCGATCACGGCGGTACGGGCGCCCGGCCGGGCCTGGCGCTCGGCGCCGTAGAGGGACTGCGCCATGCCGACGGGCGCGGTCGTCGCCCGCGCGGTGCGCTCGAAGGTG
Source organism: Streptomyces sp. NPDC054765 (assembly GCF_053612065.1). Classification (NCBI taxonomy): domain Bacteria; kingdom Bacillati; phylum Actinomycetota; class Actinomycetes; order Kitasatosporales; family Streptomycetaceae; genus Streptomyces; species Streptomyces sp. NPDC054765. The sequence goes on from NZ_JBSHBP010000018.1 coordinate 88,776, forward strand.
GACAGATTGGTGTCCACACCGGGCACCACGACCGAGACCCGGTGCGCCGCCGGGAGGTCGCCGAAGACCTCGGCGGCCCGGCCGCCGCCGGCCGGATCGAAGGCCAGGATCTGCCGGCCGGGACTCATCATCGACTCGAAGCGGTGCATCAGCTGGCCCGCTTCCTGGCGGCCGACGGGGGTGAGCCGGTGGTCGCCCATCCGCTGTTTCTCGATGCCGCGGGCGTCGTCGAGCGCCATCCGGTTGGCCTGGTAGCGCAGCTGCACGGGGGCGCCGTTCATATTGCCCACGACCAGCGGATAGCGGTCGGCGAGCTGCTGTTTCTCGGCGCGGCCGAGCGTGGCGAAGAAGGCCCGGAGCGTGGCCGGCGAACCGCCTGCGTCGGGCAGCGGGCGCCCGTGGAAGGTGGCGTGCTGCCAGGCCTTCTTGGCGGTGGCCAGCGGGTTGGCGTCTTCCTTGGTACCTCTGACGGCCGTCCAGCCGGTCAGGGCAAGCATCACGAACACCACCGCCAGGGCGAGCGCGGCACGCCAGACGGAGGACTGCAGGAAGCTGGAGGAGGGGCCGAGGCCCGGGAAGGAAGTCACCGCGAGCCACCCTAGGAGACGCGGCAGGCTGCCCGCTGTGACCGTGAGTGAGATCACGTTTCACGGTGGGTATTTCGACCAAACCGGACACTGATCGTCCATTTCCCGTGCTCAGCTGTGCAGATGCGGTCTCATGGGGCGCCCCGGAGTGATCGCGTAGAGATGGGTGCCCGTTACGGGGAGTACGGGGTCAGCCTTTCCGCCAGCCGTCGTCCATTGCCGGCCCGAGATGGTCCAGATAGGACCGGGTCAGCTCGCGGATGGACGCCACGCTGCAGTCCTGCCCCTCGCCCCACACCTTGCCCGCCACCCGCATCACCCCGCTGAATGCGGCGACCAGCACCCGCGGCCGCGGATCGGCGTCGACGTCCAGCCCCTCGCGCCGGGCGATCAGTCGCGCTATCTGCTCCTCCAGTTCGGAGGAGCGCCGCAGATGCGCGGCGACCAGCGCGGGCGTCGACTCGATCATTTGGTACGAGCGCATGTGCAGCTCCACCGGGATCACCGACGCGATGGCGCTGCCGATGTCGTCCCAGGCCACCATCACGGCGCTGCGCAGGGCGGTGAGCGGTGCCTCCGCCGCGGGGCGCGCCGTCAGCTCGTCGAGGAAGCGGGCCTCCACCATCTCCTGGACGGCGAAGGCGACGTCCTCCTTGTTGGCGAAGTAGCGGAAGTACGTCCGCTGGGAGACATTCACCGTCTCCGCGATCTCGTCGATCGTCGTCGCTTCGTACCCCTGCTCCGTGAACAGTTCGAGCGCCGCGCGGATCAGGGCGTCGCGGGTGCGCTGCTTCTTGCGTTCCCGTAGGCCCGTGGGTGCCGTATGCGGCGTCGGGGTCGCCATCCTGAGCCGCCTCTCCGTGGTGTTCTCGCTGCTCAGGTTACCTGTGAGCCAGATGACAGTTACCGACTCATGAATTGCTTTGTCAAATGTCAGCGGCTGACATTAGCCTTCTGGTATGAGTTCTCAGACCCCGGTCGCCGTCGCCGCGCCGGACCTTTCCGTACCGGAGCCCCCGAAGGGGCTGCGAGGCCATCCGTGGCTGACCCTCTTCTCCGTCGCCATCGGCGTCATGATGGTCGCCCTGGACGGCACGATCGTCGCCATCGCCAACCCGGCCATCAAGACCGACCTCGGCGCCTCGCTCGCCGACGTGCAGTGGATCACCAACGGCTACATGCTCGCGCTGGCCGTCTCGCTGATCACCGCGGGCAAGCTCGGTGACCGCTTCGGCCACCGCCAGACCTTCCTGATCGGCATCCTCGGCTTCGCCGCCGCCTCCGGCGCCATCGGGTTCTCCCACGAGGTCGCGCTGGTCATCGCCTTCCGCGTGCTGCAAGGCCTGTTCGGCGCGCTGCTGATGCCCGCCGCGCTGGGACTGCTGCGCGCCACCTTCCCGGCCGAGAAGCTCAATATGGCCATCGGCATCTGGGGCATGGTCATCGGTGCCTCCACCGCCGGCGGCCCGATAGTCGGCGGACTGCTGGTCGAGCACGTCAGCTGGCAGTCCGTGTTCTTCATCAATGTGCCGGTCGGTGTGCTGGCGCTGGTCCTCGGCCTGATGATCCTCAAGGACCACCGCGCGGTGAACGCCCCGCGCTCGTTCGACATCCCGGGCATCGTGCTGCTCTCCGGAGCGATGTTCTGCCTCATCTGGCCGCTGATCAAGGCCTCGGAGTGGGGCTGGGGCGACATGAAGACCTGGGGCTTCCTGATCGGCGCGGTGGTCCTCTTCGCGCTGTTCGCCGTCCTGGAGACCAAGGTCCGCGAACCGCTCATCCCGCTGCGGATGTTCCGCTCCCTGCCGCTGACCGCGGGCACGGCCTTGATGGTGCTGATGGCCTTCGCCTTCATGGGCGGCCTGTTCTTCGTGACGTTCTACCTCCAGAACGTCCACGGGATGTCCCCCGTCGACAGCGGTCTGCACCTCCTTCCGCTCACCGGCATGATGATCGTCGGCTCGCCGCTCGCCGGCGCCCTGATCACCAAGCTCGGCCCGCGCATCCCGCTGGTCGGCGGCATGGTGTTCACCGCCGTCGCCATGTACGGCATGTCCGGTCTCGACACCCACAGCAGCACCGGCCCGATGTCCCTCTGGTTCGCGCTGCTCGGCCTGGGCCTCGCGCCCGTCATGGTCGGCGCCACCGAGGTCATCGTGGGCAACGCCCCGCTGGAGCTGTCCGGCGTCGCCGGCGGTCTCCAGCAGGCCGCGATGCAGGTCGGCGGCAGTCTCGGTACGGCCGTGCTCGGCGCGGTGATGGCCTCCCGCGTGGACCACGACCTCCCGGGCAACTGGAAGTCGGCCGGCCTCCCGCCGGTCCCGCCCGCGCAGATGTCCCAGGCGTCCGACGCCGTCTCGGCCGGTATCGCGCCGGTTCCGAAGGGCACCCCGCCGGAGTTCGCCCAGAAGATCACCTCCGTCGCCCACGACACCTTTGTGTCCGGCATGGGCCTGGCCTTCACGGTTGCCTGCGGTGTGGCGGTTCTCGCCGCGGTCGTCGCCGTCTTCACCAAGCGCGGCGCGAACGCCGAGGCGGGCGCCGGCGTCGGTCACCTCTGACCGGCACCCCGCAGCACCCGGCGCGCGGCCCGGACGAGGCTTTTCCCCGTCCGGGCCGCGCGCCGTTGCGTGGTGGCGTCAGCGCCGGGCGTCAACCGGCCGCCCCCGGCTGTTTCCGGCCCCTCCCGCCCGGTGCCCGGCGGCAGTTGGCCCGGCTGCGGAGGGCCGAATCCCTCATCCGGATGAGCCGTCCCGGGAACCGGACCGGGCACCGGTCGCGTCCAGGGGTGGCGCGCACCCGCCGAACCCCGGCAGGCCGGGGGACGAATGGTTTCCGCAGCTGGTCCCGGTGGTCCGTCCCCCGTCAACGCCGTGCACCGTTGCCCCGCTCCGGGCGGCTCCTCTTGTCCACATACCTGATCCGGGTGGCGGCCCCGCCACGGCCTTGGCAACCGCACCGCACCCTCGCGAAGCTCGATGTGCAGCACCCGCCGCGGGCCGCCCGCCGCGGGCCGTCATCGTCCACTTCACGGGGGAGAGATTCCTGTGCGTCTGCGTCTGCGTACGTCCCACACCACCGCGCTCCTCACCGGCCTCGCCGCGCTCACCACGGCCCTCGCCGTCCCGCCCGCCCTCGGTACCCCTGCCGCGCAGGCAGCCACCGGCGGCCGCAGCACCGCCGCTTCGGGCGACTGTGCGGCAGGACAGCTGTGCCTGTGGCCGAAGGCCGGCTTCGGCGGCGAGCGGCGCACCTACGAGCTGTCCGACACCGACATCGAGAGCTGTGTCCCGCTGCCCGGGAAAGCCGGCGCCGCCGCGCTCGCCAACCGCACGGGCCGGCCGGTCACCACCTACCAGAGCGCGGAATGCGCCGAGACCGCCGAGTTCGACACCTACCCGGGCGGCGGCAGCTGGGTGCCCCGTTCCCCGTACCAGGTACGGGCGTTCAAGGTGTGGGAGCGCTGACGGGACCGGCCACGGGCCTCCCGGCAGGCACCCTCGTGCCGCGCCGCACACCGCCGCGCCCCCCGACCGGCGAAGGACGCTGGTCGGGGGGCGCGGCGGAAGGGATGCGGCAGCCGGCCGCGCGGAGGTCAGGCGTCGCCGCCGGCCTCACCCGCGTCGGCAGCCGTGACGTCCAGGAGCTGGTAGCGGTCGATCGCCTGCTTCAGCAGCGACCGGTCGACCTTGCCCTCCTTGGCGAGCTCGGTGAGCACGCTCAGCACGATGGACTGCACGTCGATGTGGAAGAAGCGACGGGCCGCGCCACGGGTGTCCGCGAAGCCGAAGCCATCGGCGCCCAGCGACTGGTACGTGCCGGGAACCCAGCGCGCGATCTGGTCGGGAACCGCCCGCATCCAGTCCGAGACCGCGACCTTCGGACCCTCGGCGCCCTGGAGCTTCTGCGTCACGTACGGGACGCGCTGCTCCTCCTCCGGGTGCAGAAGGTTGTGCTCCTCGATCTCCACCGCGTCGCGGCGCAGCTCGTTCCAGGAGGTCGCCGACCAGACATCGGCCTTGATGTTCCACTCGTCCGCCAGGATCTGCTGGGCCTCGACGGCCCAGGGCACCGCGACACCCGAGGCGAGGATCTGGGCGGCGTGCTCGCCCTTCTCCCCGGCCTTGATGCGGTGCAGACCCTTGAGGATGCCCTCGACATCGGCGTCGGCCGGCTCTGCCGGGTGCTGGATCGGCTCGTTGTAGACGGTCAGGTAGTAGAAGATGTCCTCGGCGTTCTCGCCGTACATCCTCCGCAGACCGTCCTTGACGATGTGCGCGATCTCGTAGCCGTAGGCCGGGTCGTAGGCGACACAGGCCGGGTTGGTCGACGCCAGCAGCTGGGAGTGGCCGTCGGCGTGCTGCAGGCCCTCGCCGGTCAGCGTCGTACGGCCGGCGGTGGCGCCGAGCACGAAGCCGCGCGCGAGCTGGTCGGCCATCTGCCAGAACTGGTCACCGGTGCGCTGGAACCCGAACATCGAGTAGAAGACATAGACCGGGATCAGCGGCTCGCCGTGCGTGGCGTAGGCGGAGCCCGCCGCGATCAGCGAGGCCGTGCAGCCCGCCTCGGTGATGCCGTCGTGCAGCATCTGGCCGGTTGGCGACTCCTTGTACGCGAGGAGCAGTTCGCGGTCGACCGACTCGTACTGCTGGCCCAGCGGGTTGTAGATCTTGGCCGACGGGAAGAACGCGTCCATGCCGAAGGTGCGGTACTCATCGGGCGCGATCGGCACGAAGCGCTTGCCGATCTCCTTGTCCCGCATCAGGTCCTTCAGGACACGGACGAACGCCATGGTCGTGGCGATCTTCTGCTGACCCGAGCCCTTCTTGGCACCCGCGTAGGCCTTGTCGTCCGGCAGCTGCAGCGGCTTGGCGCGCACGACCCGGGTGGGCACATAGCCCCCCAGCCCCTTGCGGCGGTCGTGCATGTACTGGATCTCTTCGGAGTTCCGGCCCGGGTGGTAGTACGGCGGCAGGCCGTCCTCCAGGTCCTTGTCCGGGATCGGCAGGTGCAGCCGGTCACGGAAGCCCTTGAGGTCCGCGACCGTCAGCTTCTTCATCTGGTGGGTCGCGTTGCGGCCCTCGAAGTTCGGGCCGAGCGTCCAGCCCTTGACGGTCTGCGCGAGGATCACCGTCGGCTGGCCCTTGTGGGCCTTGGCCGCCGCATACGCCGCGTAGATCTTCTTGTGGTCGTGACCACCGCGGCCCAGGTGCAGGATCTGGTCGTCGGTCATGCTCTCGACCATCGCGCGCAGCCGCTGGTCGTCACCGAAGAAGTGCTCGCGGATGTACGCGCCGGTCTCGGTGGCGTACGTCTGGAACTGACCGTCCGGCGTGCTGTTGAGCTTGTTGACCAGGATGCCGTCGCGGTCCTGCGCGAGCAGCGGGTCCCAGCTGCGGTCCCACACCAGCTTGATGACGTTCCAGCCGGCGCCGCGGAACTGCGACTCCAGCTCCTGCATGATCTTGCCGTTGCCGCGGACCGGGCCGTCGAGGCGCTGGAGGTTGCAGTTGACGACGAAGGTCAGGTTGTCCAGGCCCTCACGGGCGGCGATGGACAGCTGGCCGAGCGACTCGGGCTCGTCCATCTCGCCGTCACCGAGGTAGGCCCAGACGTGCGACTTGGAGGTGTCGGCGATACCGCGCGCCTCCATGTAGCGGTTCATCCGCGCCTGGTAGATCGCACCGAGCGGGCCGAGGCCCATCGAGACGGTCGGGAACTCCCAGAAGTCCGGCATCAGCCGCGGGTGCGGGTAGCTGGACAGACCGTCGGGAGCCTTGGACTTCTCCTGGCGGAAGGCGTCGAGCTGGGCCTCGGACAGCCGGTCCAGAAGGAACGCGCGGGCGTAGACACCCGGCGAGGCATGGCCCTGGAAGAAGATCTGGTCGCCGCCGTCGCCCTCGTCCTTGCCCCGGAAGAAGTGGTTGAAGCCCACGTCGTAGAGGGAGGCGGAGGAGGCGAAGGTCGCGATGTGGCCGCCGACGCCGATGCCCGGACGCTGGGCGCGCGAGACCATGACCGCGGCGTTCCACCGGGTCGCGTTCAGGACCTTGCGCTCGATCTCCTCGTTGCCCGGGAAGAACGGCTCGTCCTTGGTCGCGATGGTGTTCACGTAGTCCGAGCTGCGCATCTCGGGCACGGCCACCCGCTTCTCGCGCGCCCGCTCGATCAGGCGGAGCATGAGGTAGCGGGCACGTTCCCGGCCCCGCTCGTCGACGGCTGCGTCGAGCGAGTCAAGCCATTCCTGGGTCTCTTCGGGATCGAAGTCCGGGACCTGGCTGGGAAGGCCGCCAATGATGATCGGGTTTCGATCGGATCCGGAAGCCACGCTGTTCCTTCGTGTTCGGTTCGTGTCGTGCCCTGCAAGCTATTGATGCTGCGCACGGGACGAATGCTGTCTCTGCCTTGGTGTCGCGCCGTCTTCCATCGTGTACCGAGCCACAGGGATACGTCACCTCTACCGATGGGTAACCATCCGTAGACAGAGGGCGCTGAAAAGGCCGATTTCTCGGGTCGGCCAAATCGCAACCATACGCCCATGTCGAAAGTGCCTCGCGTACGGACGTGCGGCCCCCGAAAACGGTCCGGAGCCGGCCGCGGCCCCCCGAAGGGACGAGCCCCGCGCGAGTACCCGATAAACTTCACAGAAGGCTGTGGCGTGAATCACTTCAGCCTGTGCCGCTGGGGTCGTGCTTGCGGCGAGACGCGTCCAAACGTCACCGTTTCGGCGGTCTGGACCGCCGGGTACTTGCGCGATCCGTCCGGCCCGTGTGGACTACGCCCAATGCTCCGCGCACGCGCGGGGTCCCCGAGCATTTCCGAAACATGACAGGAGGCAATCCGTGAGCGCGACCGCGGACCACGCGGAGGAGCGGACCAACCCTGCCGCCAGGCTGGGGTTCGAGCCCGGACAGGTGGTCCAGGAGATCGGCTACGACGACGACGTCGATCAGGATCTCCGCGAAGGCATTGAGACCGTGATCGGCCAGGATCTCGTCGACGAGGACTACGACGACGTGTGTGACGTCGTTCTGCTGTGGTTCCGCGACGAGGACGGCGACCTCACGGACGCGCTGGTGGACGCCATCGGGCTGATCGACGAGGGCGGGCAGATCTGGCTGCTGACCCCGAAGACCGGCCGCGACGGTTACGTCGAGCCGAGCGACATCAATGAGGCCGCGCAGACCGCGGGTCTGTCCCAGACCAAGAGCATCAACGCGGGCAAGGACTGGGCCGGCAGCCGGCTGGTCACGCCCAAGGCCGGCAAGCGCTGAGCCGTATCGTCCCGGCATTCGCCACCGAGCCCTCTCCGCCCTGTTCCGGAGGGGGCTCGGCCCTGTTCAGGGCAGGTTCCCCGGACGTGCACCCCGGCGCGTAGGGTTGGCCGCGTCCTGTTGCGAGTGAGCGGAAGGGAAGCACCCCATGGCGATCGAGGTCGGCACGAAGGCTCCGGATTTCGAGCTGAAGAACCAGCACGGCGAACTGGTCAAGCTCTCCGCCTTCCGCGGTGAGAAGGCAGTCGTCCTCCTCTTCTACCCCTTCGCCTTCACCGGTGTCTGCACCGGCGAGCTCTGCGCGCTCCGTGACGAGCTGCCGAAGTTCGCCAACGACGACGTCCAGCTGCTGGCGGTTTCCAACGACTCCCCGTTCTCGCTGCGCGTCTTCGCCGAGCAGGAGGGGCTGGAGTACCCGCTGCTGTCGGACTTCTGGCCGCACGGCGAGGCCTCGCGGGCGTACGGCGTCTTCGACGAGGAGAAGGGCTGCGCGGTGCGCGGCACGTTCATCATCGACAAGGAAGGCGTGGTGCGCTGGACGGTCGTCAACGGCCTGCCCGACGCCCGCGACCTGAACGAGTACGTCAAGGCGCTCGACACCCTCTGAGGCGGCCGCACCCTCCCGGGGCCCCCTGCCTGCGCCCACCGGGCCGAATCCGTACGGATCCAGGTGCGATATCGGCAATCGGTGGGAACCGGTCACTAGGATCAATTCGTTGATCCGATGCCATGCACGATGGGGGCGCAGATCTTTACGTACCCCTCGAATCTATGGGAGGACTCGTGGGAGTCAGCCTCAGCAAGGGCGGCAACGTCTCGCTGACGAAGGAAGCCCCCAATCTGACCGCGGTCGTCGTCGGTCTGGGCTGGGATGCGCGTACGACCACCGGTACGGACTTCGACCTGGACGCCAGCGCCCTGCTGACGAACGACCAGGGCAAGGTGGCCAACGACCAGAACTTCGTGTTCTTCAACAACCTGAAGAGCCCGGACGGTTCGGTCGAGCACACCGGCGACAACATCACCGGTGAGGGTGAAGGCGACGACGAGCAGATCAAGGTGAATCTGGCCGCGGTGCCGGCCGATGTCTCCAAGATCGTTTTCCCGGTGTCGATCTACGACGCCGAGAACCGCCAGCAGAGCTTCGGCCAGGTCCGCAACGCCTTCATCCGCGTGGTCAACCAGGCCGACAACAACGAGCTGGCGCGCTACGACCTGAGCGAGGACGCCTCGACCGAGACCGCCATGGTCTTCGGCGAGCTGTACCGCAACGGCGCGGAGTGGAAGTTCCGGGCCATCGGCCAGGGCTACGCCTCCGGCCTGCGCGGCATCGCGCAGGACTTCGGCGTCAACGTCTGACCGCCGGGATCCGGCATCTGATCGTCAACGTCCGGACCGGGCAGCGATGCCGCAGTGGCTGTCCGGCCAAGAATGACCACGTCCGGCGCCGTACGCCCCCATGCGGGGAGTGCGGCGCCGGACGCGCTTGAAGACACGGGCCGGGCCGGGCACGGCCCGCACCGACACCGGGGAGGAAGCGAACGATGAGCGTCACGCTTGCCAAGGGGGGCAATGTCTCCCTGTCCAAGGCCGCGCCGGATCTCACGCAGATCATGGTCGGCCTCGGCTGGGACGCGCGGTCCACGACCGGAGCACCCTTCGATCTCGACGCCAGCGCGCTGCTGTGCCGGTCGGGCCGGGTGCTGGGGGACGAATACTTCGTCTTCTACAACAACCTCAAGAGCCCCGAGGGCTCCGTCGAGCACACCGGTGACAACCTCACCGGTGAGGGCGAGGGCGACGACGAGTCGGTCCTGGTGGATCTCTCGCAGGTGCCCGAGCAGGTCGACAAGATCGTCTTTCCGGTCTCGATCCACGAGGCCGAGGTGCGTGGCCAGAGCTTCGGCCAGGTCAGCAATGCCTTTATCCGCATCGTCAATCAGGCCGACGGCAGTGAACTCGCCCGCTACGACCTCAGCGAGGACGCCTCCGGCGAAACCGCGATGATCTTCGGTGAGGTGTACCGCTACCTCGGCGAATGGAAGTTCCGGGCGGTGGGGCAGGGGTACGCGTCGGGTCTGCGGGGCATCGCTCTAGACTTCGGGGTCAACGTTTCGTAAAGCGCCGCGCGCTGCGCGCGGGGGACCCCTACAGCGAGGGATTGGGTAGCAGTGCTCCTGAAAACCTTTGGCTGGTCGTTCGCCATCACGGTGGTCGGCCTCGCCTTGGCGGGCGTGCTCTGGGGGTGGCAGGGGCTCGCGATTGTCGGGATCCTGTCCGTCCTGGAGATCTCGCTCTCGTTCGACAATGCCGTCATCAACGCCGGCATCCTGCGCAAGATGAACGCCTTCTGGCAGAAGATCTTTCTCACCTTCGGCATCCTCATCGCCGTGTTCGGCATGCGGCTGGTGTTCCCGGTCGTCATTGTCGCGATCACCGCGAAGCTGGGACCGATCGAGGCGGTCAACCTCGCCATCAACGACAAGGCGCATTACCAGGAACTGGTCACCAGCGCCCACCCCGCCATCGCGGCCTTCGGCGGGATCTTCCTGCTGATGATCTTCCTCGACTTCATATTCGAGGAGCGCGACTACAAGTGGCTGCTGTGGATCGAGAAGCCCATGGCCAAGATGGGCAAGCTCGACATGCTGTCCGTCATCGTCGCGCTGGTGGTCCTGCTGGTCAGCTCGATGACGGTGGCCACCGCCGCCGCGCACGGCGCCGGTGACAAGACCGCCACGGTGCTGCTGTCCGGCGTCGCGGGCCTCATCACCTATCTCGTCGTCGCCGGCATCTCCGGCTATTTCGAGGACAAGCTGGAGGACGAGGACGACGAGAGCGAGGAGACCGGGGCGGCTCCTGCGACGAAGGGCACCGGCGCGGCCGTGGGCCTGGCCGGCAAGGCCGCGTTCTTCATGTTCCTCTACCTCGAGGTCATCGACGCGTCCTTCTCCTTCGACGGCGTCATCGGCGCCTTCGCCATCACCAACGACATCTTCATGATGGCGCTGGGTCTGGGCATCGGCGCGATGTACATCCGCTCGCTGACGGTCTTCCTGGTCCGCAAGGGGACCCTCGACGACTATGTCTACCTGGAGCACGGCGCGCACTACGCGATCGGCGCGCTGGCCGTCATCCTGCTCGCCACGATCAAGTACGAGATCCCCGAGGTCGTCACCGGCCTGGTGGGCATCGCGCTGATCGGTCTCTCCTTCGCCTCGTCCGTGATCCGGAACCGGCGCGAGGGCAAACCGGGGGATACCGCGGGAACGACGTCGGAAGTCACGTCCGGAGTGTGACGCGACGCTGATTGAGGAACGCTCTCTGCGGGGCGGCCCGGGGTGCGGACCTCGGACCGTCCCGTGGTGATTTCGGGGCCGAGCGATGGGGTGGGCAGGGTGTCGTTCCTGGGGAATCTGTGGCGCGGTGGCGCCACGAAGTTCGACTTCGACAGCGGCGGCGCGTCCTACGTCGTCGAGCTGACGAAGCGCAATCCGGTCGTCTCGCTGACCAAGCAGGGCGCGGCCACCGGGCATCTGCGGGTCAATCTGCACTGGCGGATGCGGACGTCCGACTTTCATGAACGGAGCGGGCACGGCCCAGGCGGTCTGCTGCGGCATCCGGGCAAGCTGTTCAAGCCCGAGGTCGTACAGGCGCAGGGGCCAGCCGTGGTCAATGTCGACCTGGACCTGGCCTGTCTGTACGAGCTCAAGGACGGCACCAGGGGCGTGGTGCAGCCGCTGGGCAACTTTCTGGGCGACCTCAACGGGCCGCCCTTCGTCAAGCTCAGCGGTGATGACCGCTTCGGTTCGGGGTCCGGCGAGACGCTCTACATCAACCTGGACCACCGCGAGGAGATCAAGCGGTTGCTGATCTTCGTCTACATCTACGACGGCACGCCGGCTTTCGACCGTACGCATGCGGTCGTGACGCTCTATCCGAGCAGCGGGCCGCGGGTGGAGCTCAAGCTGAACGAGCGGGCGCCCCAGGCCCGTTCCTGCGCCATCTTCATGCTCGAGAACGTCAAGGGCGAGCTGACGGTGCGCCGCGAGGCGAAGTACGTCTACGGCTTCCAGGCGGAGCTGGACCGGCTGTACGGCTGGGGGCTGCAGTGGGGGCGGGGCTACAAGACCAACGCGTGACCCGCCCGTGCCGCCCGCCGCTTCCGCTGCGTCCCGCCCGCACCGCGTCAGGCCCGGCCCGCGCCCGCGCGGCCGGGGGGACCCGCCGGCCGTCCCTCACGGCGCCGGAACCGCGGGCCTTAACGGCGCCGGAACTGCGGGTCTTAACGGCGCTGGAACTGCGGGCCTTGGGGCGGCAGGGCGAAGGACGGGTCCGGCACGAAGGGCTGCTGCTGCGTCGGGTAGCCGTACGCCGGGGCCGGGGGGTACGGCTGCTGTGGCGGAACGCCGTACGGGGACGGTGGCGGCTGCTGGGGCTGGTACTGCGGCGGCGGCCCCGGGTTTCCGTAGGCGGGCTGGGCCGGGGGCTGCGTCGGCGGTGGCGGAACGTTCTGCGGGTAGCCGTAGCCGCCGCCGGTGGGCGGGGGCGCCGGGGAGGCCGCCGCGGACGTCGGCAGCGGTGCGGACGAGAACGGCTCCGGCATGGCGTCCGGCACATACTGGGTGACGGCATCGGGGCCGGACGCCGAAGACGTCTGCGGGTCCGCCGCGGACGGGGGGCCCGACGCCTCTTCGGGCCAGGTACTGGGCGGCGGGGTCGCCGCGGCGGTGGAGGGGCCGCTCGCCGCCGGGGCGGGGGAGGACGGGGCGCCGGACGGGCCGGGCTCGCTCTGCGGAGCCGGGCCGGCGGCCGGCGAGGGCTCCGGGCCGGGAGGCGCAGACACCGGTGCCTCCGAGGCCGGCGGACCGTCGGCGGCCGCTTCGTTCTCGTCCACCGAGATCCCGAACTCGGTGGCCAGGCCGACCAGACCGCTCTCGTACCCCTGTCCCAGGGCGCGGAACTTCCAGCCCTCGGCGCGGCGGTACAACTCCCCGCAGATCAGGGCCGTCTCATCGCCCGTCTCGGGCACCACATCGAAGACCGCGACCGGCTCGTCGTCGCTCGCCGCCGCGTCGTACAGCAGGACCCGCAGATCCGTGACGCCCGCGAACGCGCCACCGTCCGACGACGCGGCCAGCACGACCCGCTCCACCGACGCATCCAGCGCCGACAGATCCGCCTCGATGGTGTCGGTCAGGCTGTCCGTGAGCCGGGTCTTGGGCAGATGCCGCACCAGCCCGCTCGGATGCCGTGGCTGGTTGTAGAAGACGAAGTCCTCGTCGGAGCGCACGTGTCCCTCCGGCCCCACCAGCAGGGCCGAGGCGTCGACATCAGGAACGCCGGCGCCGGGCGTCCAGCGCAGGACGGCCCGGACAGCCGTGGCGTCGAGGGGTACGTTCGACCCTTTCAGCATCGCGTGCGTCATGCCGCAATCCTGCCTTCCCTGAGGTCGCAGCGACAACGCGGGGGGCCGCGAGCCGTGCCGGAGCCCGCGGGCGCGGACACCTGGGTGCCCCTTGCGGGTTACGTGATTTTCACGCACGCGGGAACTAACCAAGCCCCCACACACGTACGATTACCGGCTGGATCCAGACAGCGAGACGCAGCGGGGGTGCCCGGGTCCCGCATGTACACGGGGAGTTATATGCGTCATTTTGGGCACCTTCCGCCCGAGATTCGGAAGGCACTGTTCCACCAGGAGCCGGTGGAGTTCACCGCCGACTCCCCGGCTCGTACGCTCGCGGTCGCTCTGGGGGCCACGCTCTACAGCCCCGCCACCCGCCCGCGACTCGCCGCGGATGTCCTCAAACAGGCCGGACTTGGCGTGAAGTCCATGGTGCTCTGCCTCGAGGACTCCATAGGCGACGGGGATGTCCAGGCCGGCGAGGAGAATCTCGTACGGCAGCTCGGCCTGCTCGACGAGGCGGCCGGCGCGGGCAGGGATCTTCCGCTGCTGTTCATCCGCGTCCGCGCACCCGGCCAGATTCCGGATCTGGTGCGCCGGATGGGCTCCGCCGTGCACAGGCTGTCTGGTTTTGTACTTCCGAAGTTCACCGAGGAGCGCGGAATACCGTTCCTGGAGGCACTGACCACGGCCGAGTCCGACTGCGCCCGCCGGCTGTTCGCGATGCCGGTGCTGGAATCCCCGCAGCTGCTGCATCTGGAGAGCCGCGCCGAGACCCTTCAGGGCATCGCCAGGACCGTGGACAAATACCGGGACCATGTGCTGGCCCTGCGGCTCGGCGTCACGGACTTCTGCTCCGCCTACGGACTGCGCAGAGCCCCCGACATGACGGCATACGACGTCCAGATCGTCGCTTCCGTGATCGCCGACGTGGTGAATGTGCTGGGCCGGGCGGACGGCACCGGCTTCACGGTCACCGGCCCGGTGTGGGAGTACTTCCGGCTGCAGGAGCGGATGTTCAAGCCTCAGCTGCGACGCAGCCCGTTCCTCGGACGCGCCGAGGAACTGCGCACGGCCCTGATCGAGCACGCCATGGACGGCCTGCTGCGCGAGATCGAACTCGACCGCGCGAACGGTCTGCAGGGCAAGACCTGCATCCATCCCTCGCATGTCGCGCCGGTACACGCCCTCTCGGTCGTCAGCCACGAGGAGTTCAGCGACGCGGTCGACATCCTGCGGCCCGAACGCGGCGACGGCGGGGTGCTGCGCTCCGCCTACACGAACAAGATGAACGAGGTGAAGCCGCATCGCGCCTGGGCCGAGCGGACCCTGCTGCGTGCCGAGGCGTTCGGGGTCGCCCGGGAGGGCACCGGGTTCGTGGAGCTGCTGACGGCGAGCCTGCCGCAGACGTGACGTGCGGGAAACGACGTGCGGGGAATGACGTGCGGGGAATGACGTGCGGGAAACGACGTGCGGGGAATGACGTGCGGGGAATGACGTGCGGGGAATGACGTGCGGGACATGACGTGCGGGACATGACGTGCGGGAAATGACATGAGCGGTACGACGGAGGAGACGGAACGCGTGGTCTGGACGGGAGAGTGGGTCGCCGGTCGGCTCGGGGTCTCACTGAGCGGCGGGGACGAGCTGCCGGAACTGCTGGGGCTCGCGCTGCGGCGCAACCCGAAGCGGGCCCATCTGCTCGTGTCGAACGTGCTCGGCAAGCATGTGCCACAGCGCCCCGGTGTGGTCCATGGCGCCGGCTACGGGCTGGGGCGCCGTGTGCGGACGCTGCTGGGGGACGAGGCCGCTGCCCGCTCCGTCGTACTGGGCTACGCCGAGACCGCCACCGGCCTGGGACATTCGGTGGCCGACGGCCTGGCGCTCGCGCCGTATCTGCACTCCACCCGCCGGCCGGTGGCGGGCGTCGCGCAGGTGGGCGGGTTCGAAGAGGAGCACAGCCACGCCACCTCGCATCTGCTGCTCCCGGAGGACCGCGAACTCCTCGCCGGGGACGGGCCGCTGGTGCTCGTCGACGACGAGTTCTCCACCGGCAGGACCGTCCTGAACACCATCAAGGCCCTGCACACGCGCTTCCCGCGCGAGCGGTACGTGGTCGTCGCCCTGGTCGACATGCGCTCCGACGCCGACCGCGGCCGACTGGAGAAGTTCGCCGCGGAACTGGGCGCCCGCGTCGACCTCGTGGCACTGGCCGCCGGCGGTGTGCGCCTGCCCGGGGACGTCCTGGCCCGCGGCCAGGAACTCGTCGCCGCACAGGAGGCCCTTGCGGCCGGGGCCCCGGTGCCTGCCACGGGGAGCACCTTTGCGGGTGCTGATTCCGGGGCCGTCGGCGCCGGGTCCGGTGCGGCGGACGCTCCGGGTGCGGCCGGCGGCCGCGGAGCCGATGCCGTCCGGGCCGACCTCGGCTGGCCCGCCGGGCTGCCGGACGGCGGGCGGCACGGTTTCACACCCGCGCACCGGCAACGGCTGGAGGCGGCGCTGCCGGGCATGGCGACCCGGATCGCCCGGCAGCTGAACGGCGCCCGCCGCATCCTCGTCCTCGGCAACGAGGAGCTGATGTACGCGCCGCTGCGGATAGCCGAGGCTCTGGACGCTCTCGTGGCCGGGGAGGGGAAGGGCGCCGCCCCGGCGCCGGCCGACGACGGCACCGGAGCGGGGGAGGACGCCGGAGTGGGGAAGGGCACCGGAGCGGGGGAGGACGCCGGAGCGGGGGAGGACGCCGGAGCGGGGGAGTGCGCCGGAGCGGGGGAGGGCGCCACCGCGCCGCGATCCGGACCGCCGGCGGCGTCCACCGGCGGCACGGGGGTCTTCTTCTCCACCACCACCCGCTCACCGGTGCTCGCCGTCGACGACCCCGGTTACGCGATACGGACCCGCCTGTCCTTCCCCGCCCACGACCGGCCGGCCGACGGGCCGGGGGAGCGGTACGCCTACAACGTCGCGCCCGGCACCGACCCGGACCGTCGTTTCGACGCCATCGTGGCCGTCGTGGACTCGCCCGGTGACCTCCCGGAGCTGCACGCCACCGGCGGTCTGCTGGACCGGCTCGCCGCACACACCGACCGGCTGCTGCTCGCCGTCATCCCCTCGTACGCCCCGCAACCACAGGCCCGGCCCATGGCCCTTCC
The DNA here is from genome assembly GCF_053612065.1 of Streptomyces sp. NPDC054765. Taxonomy (NCBI): domain Bacteria; kingdom Bacillati; phylum Actinomycetota; class Actinomycetes; order Kitasatosporales; family Streptomycetaceae; genus Streptomyces; species Streptomyces sp. NPDC054765. The sequence goes on from NZ_JBSHBP010000018.1 coordinate 105,193, forward strand.
CGAGCCGCTGCGCGGCCCCGCCTTCTCCTCCTACACCGCCGACGAGGTCGGCTGGCTGCTGCAGGATCTCTCCGGCGTCACCCTGGAAGCGCCGACCGAGGAACGCGAGGAGGCGATTCAGCGCGGCGGTGCCCACTACGCCGAGTCGCTGCCCGTCGAATACCAGCCGAGCGAGCAGTACCAGGCGCTCTTCCACAGCGCGCTGCGGACCTCCGCGAGCCGGATCGCGCGGGCGGTCGGGACCGTCACCGAGACCGTCCTCGCGGAACGCAGCCCACACCCCGTGCTGGTGTCGCTGGCGCGGGCCGGGACACCCGTCGGCGTGCTGATGCGCCGCTGGGCGCTGCGCACCCACGGCCTGGAGCTGCCGCACTATGCGGTCTCGATCGTCCGCGGCCGGGGCATCGACACCACCGCACTGCGCTGGCTGGCCGCCCACCACGACCCGGCGGACGTCGTCTTCGTCGACGGCTGGACCGGCAAGGGCGCCATCACCCGCGAACTCGCCCAGGCCCTGGAGGACTTCCCGGGCTTCGACCCGCGGATCGCCGTGCTTGCCGACCCCGGCGGCTGCGTCGAGACCTACGGCACCCGGGACGACTTCCTCATCCCGTCCGCCTGCCTCAACTCCACCGTCTCCGGCCTCATATCGCGCACCGTGCTGCGCGACGACCTCGTGGGCCCGGACGACTTCCACGGCGCGAAGTTCTACCGGGACCTGGCGGCGGCCGATGTGTCACGCGCGTTCCTGGATGCGGTCAGCGCCCGTTTCGACGACGTGGCAGCCGAGGTCGTCGCGGAGGTGAAGGAACTGGCCGCCGCCGACCGCGCCCCCACCTGGGAGGGCTGGGCCGCCGTCGAACGGATCAGCGAGGAATACGGCATCCACGACGTCAATCTCGTGAAACCCGGTGTCGGCGAGACCACCCGCGTACTGCTGCGCCGGGTCCCCTGGAAGATCCTGGCCCGGCAGGGGGCCGGGGCCGATCTCGATCATGTGCGCCTCCTGGCGGAACAACGGGGCGTGCCCGTCGAAGAGGTCGGTGAACTGCCCTATACCTGTGTCGGGTTGATCCACCCCCGCTTCACCCGCGGGGCCACGGGCGCCGACGGCAAGGCGGTGACCTCCTGATGAGCGTGATCGTCGCCAGCGACCTCGACCGCACCCTGATCTATTCGGCCGCCGCGCTGGGCCTCACCATGCCCGACGCCGAGGCCCCCCGGCTGCTGTGCGTCGAGACCTACGAGCGCAAGCCGCTGTCCTACATGACGGAGACGGCCGCCGGGCTGCTCGCCGAACTGGCCGGCAGCACCACCTTTGTGCCGGCCACCACCCGCACCCGCGAACAGTACGGACGCATTCACCTCCCCGGACCGGCACCCGAGTTCGCCATCTGCGCCAACGGCGGCCATCTGCTCGTACGGGGCGAGTCGGACCCGGACTGGCAGCGCACCGTCGCCGGGCGGCTCGCCGCGCAGTGTGCCCCCCTGGACGAGATCCGCGCGCACCTCGTCCGCACCGCCGACCCGGCCTGGCTGCTCAAGGAGCGCGTCGCCGAGGACCTCTTCGCCTATCTCGTCGTGGAGCGGCCGCTGCTGCCGGACACCTGGGTCAAGGACCTCACCGGCTGGGCCGGTGAGCGCGGTTGGACCGTGTCCCTCCAGGGCCGCAAGATCTATGCCGTGCCGCGGCCGCTGACCAAGAGCGCAGCCGTGGCGGAGGTGGCGCGCCGTACCGGAGCGTCCGGGATCCTCGCGGCCGGCGATTCCCTGCTCGACGCCGACCTGCTGCTGGCCGCGGACCGCGGATGGCGCCCCGGCCACGGCGAGCTGGCCGACTCCGGCTGGCACGTCCCCCATGTCACGGCGCTCGACGAGCGGGGCGTCGCGGCGGGCGAGGAGATCGTGCGGGCCTTCCTCCGCGGCGCCGCGTCCACGGGCCCCGGTGGACGGAAGGGGTGAAAAGCGGCCGATGGAGGGGAGGTTCGGCTAGTCTCGCCGGGGCGGCCGGCCGCATCGTCCGGTGACCGGCCGGGGCCGCGATCCTTGAGGCAGAGGAGAGCCAGTGGCTGAGTCCAAGAGCACGCCGATCACCGCGGAGATGTACGACTACGTCCTCGCCCACAACCCACCGCTGAACGCCGCCCAGCGGGACAACGTGGAGCTCACCCGTCAACAGTTTCCCGAGGCGGCGGGGATGCAGTCGGCGGAGGAACAGGGGCCGCTGCTCGCCTTCCTGGTGCGGCTGATCGGGGCACGGCACGTCGTCGAGGTGGGGACGTTCACCGGGTTTTCGGCGCTGTCCATGGCCCAGGCGTTGCCCGCGGACGGCAGGCTGATCGCCTGTGATGTGTCCGAGGAGTGGACGGCGTACGGCCGGGAGGCCTGGGCGAAGGCCGGCGTCGGGGACCGCATTGAACTGCGGATCGCGCCCGCGCTGGAAACCCTGCGGGCGATGCCGGCCGAACCACACATCGATCTCGCCTATCTCGACGCGGACAAGGGCGGCTATATCGCCTACTGGGAAGAGCTGGTGCCCCGGATGCGGCCGGGAGGCCTGATCGTCGCGGACAACGTCCTGTACCACGGGGAGGTCGTCGACCCGGCGGCTACCGGGTCGGCCCTGGCGATCAGGGCCTTCAACGACCACGTCGCGGAGGACTCCCGCATGGAGGCGGTGATCCTCACGGTGGCGGACGGCGTGACGCTGGCCCGCAAGAGGTAGGGGCCGGGAGCACCGGGCCGCGGCGTACCTCGGAGCTGGGCGGGAGCACCGGGCCGCGGCCGGTGCGCCTCAGGGACGTGGCGCAGGCCCCGGGACAGGCCGGCCCTAGCCGCAGCAGCCGCCTCCGCAGCAGCCTCCGCCGCCTCCGCCCTTCGGGGCGGGAGCGGTTGCGGAGCCGCCGACGGCCACCGTGGAGAGGAGCTTCACGGTGTCCTCGTGCCCCTCGGGGCAGGCGGCCGGGGCGGAGGACTCGGCCATCGGCCGGTTCAGCTCGAAGGTGGCGTCGCAGGGGCGGCACCGGTATTCGTAACGAGGCATGGGCACAGATTAGCCGTGGCGCCGCTCAGCGGACGACGGTGCCGGGCGGCGCGCCCAGCATGCCCAGCTCCGCACGGGTCGGCGCACCCTCCCGGTCACCGGCCGACGCGACCGCCGATCGCGACATTGCTTTCCGCTCCGGCGATGGAGACCTGCATCGTGCCGCCGAGTTTCAGCGGTCCGCTGCCGCGCAGCGCGACCATGGTCTCGCCGAAGGTGAAGACATCCGGGCGCCCGGGGTCCCGGGGCACTCGCGGACGGCAGCCAGGGCCCGCCCCGGGCGGGCAGCGCCGCCACCCCGCGGTGCCTCCTCGCCGTCGGCGCCCTGCTGCCCCGTCATCGCGCGCACACCGCCCTGAACTCCGCCGCGCGCTTGCGCAGCCCGTCCAGATCCCCGCCGTCCGCCGCATCCCCGACCAGCGGTGAGCCGACACCCACCGCCACCGCCCCGGCGGTGAAGTACTCCTGTGCAGCCGCCGCGTCCACTCCACCGACCGGCACGAAGGACAGCTCGGGGAACGGCCCTCGTAGCGCCTGCAGATAGGCGGGCCCGCCGACCGACGCGGGGAACAGCTTCAGGGCCGAGACGCCCAGCGCATCGGCCGCGATCACCTCGGACGGCGTCATCACCCCGGCGAGCGTCGGCAGTCCCTGGCGTACGGACTCCTCCAGACCGGCGCCCAGACCGGGCGTGACGATGAGATTCGCCCCGGCTTCGGCGGCGCGCCGGGCGTCGGCCGCGGTCAGGATGGTGCCGGCGCCGAGCCAGGCCGCGTCGCCGAGTTCGGCGCGCGCCCGTCGGATCACGGTGAGGGCGTCATGTCCGCTGAGCGAGATCTCGATCAGCGGAAGGCCCGCTTCCGCAAGCGCCATGACCGTACGGAAGGAAGCCTCCGCATCCCTGCCCCGGATGATGGCGACCAGTCGCTCGGTCCGGAGCGCTGTGCTGAAGTCCATGGCGTTCCTGCTTTCTCCTGCTCCCCGCCGCGTGCGTACTGCGCGGCTGGGTCGTTCGGGCGCGCGGGTGACGCCTTCGATTATTCCGGGCCGGACTGACGGGTGTGTGGAGTGTGCGGCATGGGACAAGCCTGGAGCTATGGGGTTGACCTGCTTGTTCGGTGCCGCTACCGGTGCCGCTACCGGTGCTGGTACCGGTACCGGTACACGGGCCGAGGGTTCCGCTGCGCGTCGGCCCCTCCGCGTCGGCCCCTCCGCGTCTACCCCTCCGCGTCCACCACGTAGTCCAGCAGCTCGGCGCCCTGGTGGTAGTGGATCCCGATGGACTGCTCCTGGATGAGGAAGTTCGGGGTGGTGAAGGCGACTTGGAGGCTGGCGGCCAGTGCGACCGGGCCGAGCGGGCAGTGCGGGGCGAGCTGCGCCCCGTACACCTCCGCGAGCGCGGCGGTCCGGCGCAGCTCGGAGATGCCGCCCGCATGCGAGATGTCGGGCTGGAGGATGGCGACCCCGGCTTGGAGAGGAGCCAGGAACTCACGCCGGGCATCCCCTCCCTGCCCGCGCCCCCCATGGCTGCCCGCCCCCTACGGATGCTCCCGTGCCGACAAGTCCAGCAGTTCGAGCATCGCCATATAGGCCCCGTCGACGTCCCGGTTCCGTACCGCCTCGACCACGGCGGCATGCACCGCATGCGGATGCTCGAACGCGCCGTCCGCGGCGAGCACCGCCCGGTCGCGCTGGACGAGTACCGGCACGATCACCCGGTGCATCTGCGCGTAGAAGCGATTGTTCGAGGCGATCAGCATCGCCGTGTGGAACGACGCATCGGCGCGTACGAGCAGCACCGGATCGTTGTCGGTCGCGGCCATCGCGCTGAGCGCGGCGTCCAGTGCCGCAAGATCGTCGTCCGTACGGCGCTCCGCGGCGAGCGCGGCGGCCGCGGGTTCGATGGACCGGCGCAGTTCGAGCACATCGGCGTAGAAGTCGGACGAGACTCCGGCCGCGAGCTTCCAGCGCAGTACGTCCGTGTCCAGGAGGTTCCAGTCCTCACGGGGGCGGACGAAGGTGCCCCGCTTTTTGTCGGTATCGAGGAGGCCTTTGGTGGTCAGTACCTTGATCGCTTCACGCAGTACGGTCTGAGTCACGTCCAGCTCTGCCATTACCTCCGGCATGGCGAGGCTGTCGCCCTCGCCGTAAGTGCCCTTGAAGATCCGCTTGGCGAGCGCTTCGACCGCCACGTGGTGCACCCCGTGCCCCGTGGACGAGGTGGACGAGGCGGTGTGCCCCGAACGGCTCATCGTGTGCTCCCTGCTCCCTGCTCCCTGCTCCCCGTGTTCCCCCACCCACCGATCACCGGCCACCGATCACCACCCACCGATCACCACCCACCGATCACCGGCCGCCAACCAATAGCCACCGGCCATCAACCACCCCGCACCAGCCGTCAGGGCGTACCGGGCATCCCCACATCCCGTCTCGGTACGCCCTGACGTCTCCTCGCCCCCGGCTCAGGACTTCTTGCCACGGGTTCCGGTGTCCGCGCCGGTACCTGTGCCGGTACCCGTGCCCGTGCCCGTACCCATGCCGGCGGAGGTGGCGCTACCGGTGCGGGATCTGCTCCCGCTGGTGCCGGCGCCGATCGAACCGCGCCCGGCATGCGAGGCGCCTTGCATCTTGACCCGCGCCGCCTGCCGTGCCGCTGTCATGCCGGAGACGGGATGCAGCTGACCGCGGTCGAACTGCCGCGCTTCGTCCGGGTGCCGGGCGCGCCAGTACGGATTGTCATGTGAGAGGCCGCCGCTGACCCGTCCGTACATCCCGAAGACCAGCAGCATCACGCCGACCACGAAGCTGAAGAGGACGTTCTGGAGCTGGAACGCGAGGAAGTTCGCCTTGGTCTGCAGCAGCGCCAGGTTCACAAAGCCGCTCAGGAGGAAGAGGCCGCCGAACACGATGTTCAGGGTCGAGGCGAAGTTTCCGCCGATCACCATGCCGACGACGAGAATCACCCCGAAGACGATCGAGAGCACGCTCAGGGCGCCATTGGTGTTCAGCCCGGAAACGGTGTCGCCGCCGGTGTCGAAGAATCCGATGTGGTGGATCAGTCCGAGGATGCCGAATGCGACCAGTACCAAGCCCATCAGTCCCGCGCCGATGCGATAGACCTTGCTGAGCCGGTGGTCCACGGGCAGATGCTCATCGAGCCGTGTGTGGTGGTGCGTCTTCACCCGGTGGAACGGGTTCGAGGGCCCGTGCAGGGTCTGGCCAGTAGCCCCAGTAGCCATCTCCGGCCTCCTTCACGCAGGTGTGCCGCCTGGGCCGTACTTCTCTCCAGGATCCGTCCGCGGGGGACATCACGCCATCGTGGGACACCGGGCCGTCACACCCGGGCGCCGAGCGAGCACGCCGTACGCAGCGGACACTGTGGTACGCAGCGGGCACCGTATACGCAGCGGGCACCGTGTACGCAGCGGGCACGCCGACGCCGTATGGCCGCGGGCACCCCGTGTACGCCGCCTGGGCCGCGGGCACGCCGTAGCCACGTCTCGGCAGCACCGGCCACCACGTCTCGGCAGCAGGCCACCACCCACCGCCCCGGCAAGGCCCCGCCCAAGCCACCGGACTCAGTCACCGGGCCTCAGCCACTGGACCGCGGCCGCCAGCCACTGGCCCTCAGCCGCTGGACTCAGTCACTGGTGGCCGGTCCGGACCTCAGCCGTCGGCCCCCGCGCCGCCCCTGGCCCCGCGAATCTCCTGCACCACCCGGGCCGCCGTCTGCCGCACCGCCTCGGTCTCCGTCAGGAAGTGCCACCAGTCCGGATGCCGCCCTTCCAGGCCCGCGACCGCACGGTCCAGCCGCGCCACCGCCTCGTCCAGGGGGCCGGCATGCCGCGGATCGGGAGTACTGCGCCCGGCCATCGCCAGCCGCTGCGCGTCCCGGACCGCGAAGCGCGTCCGCTCGACCTCCTTCTGCCGGTCGAACGACACCGCATCGAGCCGCTGCAGCCGGTCACCGGCCGCCGACACCGCTTCGTCGGTGCCGTCCAGCAGCGCCCGTACGGTCGCCAGCAGGCTCGTGGCATCCGCCCAGCGCTGCTCGTCACGTGCCCGCTGGGCCTCCCGCAGCTTGACCTCGGCCTGCTGGACGGACTGCGCGGCCTGCTCCGGAACCTGTTGCAGATCCTGCCAGCACGCCGCGCTGTACCGGCGCCGCAGCTCGCTGAGGACCGGGTCGACCTGCCCGGCACGCGTGGTGATCGCCTGCGCCCGGGTCCGCAACGACACCAGCCGCTTGTCGATCTCCGCCGCTTTCCCCGGCAGCCGCTCGGCCTCGGTCCGTACGCCCTCGGCCTTGCGCAGCACATCGTCGGCGCGCCGGATCGTCTCCTGCACGCCATGCTGCCCGGCACCCTGATTGAGCTTGGTCAGCTCGGGCCCGAGCGCCGCCAGCCGGGCCGCGAGGTCATCGGCCCGCAGACCCTGCGCACGGACCGCGTCCAGCGCATTGCTCGACGCCAGCAGCGCCTGCCGCGCCCGCTCCACGGCCGGGGCCAGCCGCGCCAGCTGCGTCTCGGCGGTCTGCAGCAGCGGCCCGAGCCCCTGCGCGAACCGTTCGAGCTCGCCCTTGACGCGATCCAGGTCCTCCTTGGCACGGGTCAGATCGGCGCGGGCGCGCGCCACCGCGGCGCCGTCCAGATCGTCACGGTCCAGATCATGGGAGTCGACAGCGGTGATGTACCGCTGGCTCACCTCGTCGATCCGCCGGCCGAAGCCCTCGTAATCCTCCGCGGCCTTCCGCGCGCCCGGCGAATTGTCGACCGCGGTGATCGTCTCTATGGAGATCCGCAGGTCACGGTGCGCGGTGTCCAGCTCGTAGAACGCCGTCGCTGCGGCATCCTTCGCGGCCTGCGCATCGGCCCGCTGACTCTCCCCGCGCCCGAACCAGCGACGCGTCCCGCCGCCCGCGAACGACATCGGCACCATCGCCACCAACAGCGACAACGGCAGCAACGCGAGACCCACCACATCCCGGAGCGGGCCCCCACGGACGCGACGGCGCTCTCGCTGCTCAAGCGGCTGCGTGTCTTTCGCCGTCACTTCCCTCTCCCGATCGGATCGCCCCAGGACCGAATATCATTCTCCCACTCACCGGAAACGAACACACCGGCCGGTAAGTTCGCACTTCGAGCACTGGTTTACCGTTCGGCCCAGGAGGCAAGGTAGTCTGTCGGCTCGGCCAGGGCGCATAGCTCAGCGGTAGAGCGCTGCTCTTACAAAGCAGATGTCGGCGGTTCAAATCCGTCTGTGCCCACAGCGGTAAAACGTCAGGTCAAAGGCCCCCGGAGTGTTCGAGCCGGGGGCCTCTTTCATGTTCGCAGTCCACTAAGAATCCACCTCCCCACGGTGGACCCTCACCGGGGCACCCGCACGAGGGACTGTCGTCCGGTGTAGGGGCCACGTAACGCTTGTGGCGAGAGGGGCCGGCACGTCTCCCCGCGCGCCCAGGCGCGCGCCTCTCCACGTCCTGTGGGACCCCGGCACCGCGCACGGCAACACCCCGCTCGCAGGCCACCGAGGCAGCACACGAGTGGAGCGCACAAGGCGCAGCAGGCGCAGCTACACCGGCGGAGTCCCGGGCGGGGACGGGGTCGGCGGCGGCGACGGCAGATGCGGGCCCGGGTCCGGCGGCATCTTCGGGCTACCGGTCCCGTGCCGCCCCATCTCCGGCGCGGACAGCTTCCGTTCCGTCAGACCGAAGATTCCCAGCGGCGGGAACAAGTCGACGCGCCGCGGGTATCCGGCCTCGGCGCACCCGTCGCAGATGCGCCCCCCGTCGGTGCTCCTCATCTTCGTGGCGGGGTGTTTCCAGCACGCCTCGCAGTACCGCACCGCGGTCTCTGTCGGCGGCGGTAACGCTGTCGCTGTGGTCATGGCATGGCTACCTCTCGTACGAGATGGACACCGCCCTATGGTCGGCTCACAGGGCGGGTGGCGCCTATCACTCGTAGGGGTGTGGCTAGCTCTCGTCGTCCGCATCCGGGACCAGGAACACACGGACCGGCGGCGGCCCCTCCTCGCTACCGATGGTGGCCTTGGCGGCCTTGGCGGTCCGCACGGCTGCTACGAGGTCGGCATACCGGGAGTTGATCCATTCCATGACATTCCCTCTCGTTGCGGACCAGCAGGCTAGCCCTTCTTCGGCTTGGGCCGGATGATGATCGGTTGCTCTTTGGGCTCGGAGTGCTGGCACTGCGCGGCGACCGAGAGCAGCTCGTCATCCGGCCTCACGACGTGCGCCGGGCCGGTCGCCGAGTCGATTTCCACGTCCCTCAGGTTCAGCGTGCTGCCGCAGTCGCAGCGGGTGTAGGCGGTCATCGGTGCCCACCCCCGGCGATACCGACGGCCAGCATGAACCCGACCGCCGCGAGGTAGGTGAGGTAGGTGAGAACACGACGTTGTCGACTCATGACGCACCGTCCACCAGGATGTTGTGCCGGTCCTGCAGCCACCGGCATGCCCGAGCCGGAGCGCGCACCTGTATGTGCGCGGACACCGGGCCGGAGCCGAGGCCGACGGCGGTCTGGTACCGGATGGCGGTCAGCCCTGAGCGCAGCCACTCGCGGCCAGGTACGTCCGGGGCCCGGCGCTCCGCTTCGTCCACAGCCGCCCACAGGCCGGCGACGATGACGAGTAGTGCTTGCTCCAGCGCCACCAGCTCGTCGTACGGCGGGAGCGGGCCAGAGCGCGGGGCTTGGTCTACCGTCTCCTGGATCAGGGAGGAATGGGGAGGAACGGCGAGCGGCGGCCACATCCGGCCCGCGAGGAAGGCCGCGGTGACTCCCGGACTCATTGGCATTGATCATGCTGCCGAGCCGCGAAGTAACTCCCGAAGTCGTCTCATGAATCACCCACTGTTGAATCACCCACTGTCCCGCAGTTCCGTGATGTCGAGCGGTGGCAGCTGTGACAGCTCGGCATTGGCGGCAGCCATGGCGGCGTCGTAGCAGGAGTTGCCGAGGATGGCCGTCATGGCGTCGGCGATCTCGCCGCGCGTCGCCGTGAGTTCCAGCGCGCGGCCGAGGCCGCGCCGGGCGAACGCGGCGGCATTGTCGGGCTGGTCGGCGAGAACGCCCATGCCCAGGACGGGCGTTGCGCCCTGCACCGCGTCGAGCAGGGATGCCCGGCCTCCGTGCGTCACGAACAGGTCGGCACGACGCAGGAGCGCGGGTTGCGGGACATGCTCGACAACCCTGATGCGGGGGTCCGCGCTCCGCAGCTCCTCTGCGAGGTCTCCCGCGGACACGATCGCCTCGCAGCCGATTCCGGAGAGTGCCGCCATGATCTCCCGGTACACACTCCCCACCACGGTCCGGAGACCGGACATCGCGGTGGTCAAGGTGCCGAGGCTCACGTAGATGAGCGGGCGGGCGGAGGGGGAGCGGTACAGCCGCTCGGGGAGGGCGGTCCGGAATTCCGCGACGGTGCGCCGGACCGCGCGCGCCGAGGGCGGGGGCGTCTCGTGGAACCACGGGACCGGCGCGGGGGTGAGCATCGGAGGCAGTACGGGGGTGTCCTGCCCGTGTTGCTTGTGGAGGGAGGTCAACGCGGGCGCAATGTCGGTATCCCAGAGATCCAGGAGCACCGGGCCGAGACCGTTGTCCGCTGCGAACACGGGCAGACGCAGGACCTTCGCCGCAAGGTGCGCGCCGAGATCACTGCACTCGGCGATCACCAGATCAGGCCGCGCCCGTGTCCACTCGGTGAGGAGGTCATGGGCCTTCGCCCCGGCCTGATCCGGCCAGAGCCGACCGAAGACGTAGCGGTTGAAGGGTCCGTTTCCGGACTCCTTCCAGATCTCACTTGCTGTCTGCTGAACGGCGGGATCGCAGGTCCAGTCCGTCCCTGCCCTGTGGAACTCCACTCCTCGCCGCTGGGCTTCGCGGCGGAACATGAGAGGGGCGTAAAGCGCGACATCGTGGCCCTGCTCAAGGGCCGGGCCGGTGACGTAATCGAGCGCGGACACATGTGAAGGTATCGGCTCAGCAGTGATTGCTATCCGTAATGGCATGGAGGCTCCAAAGAGTTTCACCGAGGTTGGCTGCAGCGATCTGTTCATGGTGCATCGGCTCGTGTCCCCTGCAGACGTCAGGGGGCGTTCTTGGCTGAGCGGAACCAGCAAGAGACCCCGGTTCCGTCCTGAGCGCACCGCCGGCCGGGCGCGCGGGCCTGCTGGACACGCCGCCTGCTGACTCGTGACGGCCACCGGAGCCCGCGCGGAAGGCCCGTCGCCCCACGCCACGCACATTGTCGACAATGGACGGCGACCGCCGGGGCGCCCCCGCACCAAATTGCTGGCCAGGGAGAAGTGGATGACGGGCTGCTCACCCGGCTCTCCCCGCTCCAGTACGGCCACATCAACTTCCTCGGCCGCTACGCCTTCACCCGGCCGACCGCGCCGGGCCTGCGGCAGCTGCGTGATCCGCACACGGGCAGATCTCCGAGAAGTTCCGCCTCGTGCGCGGCACCCAGCACATCCTGGATGTGCTCGACGTCCTCCACTGCGATCGTCTCGCCCGTCCGTGGCCCGGCCGCTGATCGCTCAGGTGCGCCGCAGCGTCGCGGTGGCGATCTCCTGGAAGTCGCGCAGCAGCTTCTCGCGCCGGTCCGCGAGGACGACCAGGCATGTCTCGATCCCGGGGGCGTCCGTGACGGGGAGGTGGGCGAGGTCGGGGCGGGAGTAGGAGCGCGCGACGCTCAGCGGGATGAGCGCGATGCCGTGCCCCGAGGCAATGAGCTCGAACTTCTCCTCAAGTGAAGACGTCCGCCGCGTCGGTGTGTCGAGCATCCGCTCGCCGTCGAGGTCGGCGGAGGTGAGGTCGGCACGGCGCGCCAGCGGGTGCGCCGCGGGCATGCAGGCGACCCTGGGCTCGTGGCCGATAGGGATGGTGTGCAGCCCCGAGTCGTCGAACGGCCGCCGCAGGTACCCCACCTGGGCCCGGCCGTCCCGGAGCGGCGCGTCCTGTTCCCACCAGCGTGCCGGGACGACGTCGGTCTCGACATGGGGGTGGCGCAGTGTGAACGCCCGGATCGCGTCCGACACGTGTAGCCCGGGGGAGAAAGCGACAACGAGCCGTTGGACGCTGTGGTCGACGTCGTGCACGCGTCGCACCGCCGCCGCGACGGCCGCGAGGATGCCCTGTGCCTCCTCGTAGAGATGCTTCCCGGCGGCGGTCAGCTCCACGCTGCGGGTGGTCCGCACCAGCAGAGTGCATGCCAACTCCTGCTCGAAAGACCTGACCTGACGGCTGAGCACCGGCTGGGTGATGTAGAGCTGTTCCGCCGCCCGGCCGAAGTGCCGGTGCTCGGCCACCGCGACGAAGTACCGGAGCTTGCGCAGGTCGAGATCCATGCCGTCAAGGTATCAATTGCCGGGAAGGGTATTGGACGCCACAGAGGGCATGCGCCGAGACTCAAAACATGATCGTCATCACCGCTCCCACCGGCCAGATCGGCAGCCGGCTCCTGGACATCCTGCTCAACGAGGCCCCCACTCGCGATGAAGAGCTGCGCGTCATCATGCGCGACCCCGGAAAACTCCACGCCGCGGCCCGCGCCCGCGTCGACGTCGTCACCGGCTCCCATGGCGACGCCGAGGTCGTCGACCGGGCCTTCGCCGGCGCGGACGCCGTCTTCTGGCTCGTCCCGCCGAACCCGCGGGCACCGAGCCTGGACGCGGTGTACTCCGGGTTCACTCGCGTCGCCGCAGAGGCGTTCAAGACCCACGGCGTGGGACACGTCGTGGGCGTCTCGGCGCTCGGCCGCGGCACCCCTGTCGCCGGCCGCGCCGGGCTGGTGACAGCGTCGCTGGCCATGGACGACCTCATCGCGAGTACAGGCGTGGCCTATCGGGCGCTCGCGAACCCGACCTTCATGGACAACCTGCTGTGGCAGGTGGCGCCGATCCGCGACCACGGCGTGTTCACCGACACCGTCACCGCCGGCCGCAAAGCGCCGACGGCCGCCACCCGGGACATCGCCGCAGCCGCCGCCGGCCTGCTGCTCGACCGCTCATGGACGGGGACGGGCGAGGTCCCGGTGCTGGGCCCCGAGGACCTTTCGGCGAACGACATGGCGCGCACCATTTCCGACGTGCTCGGCCGCCCGGTCCGCTACGAGCGGCAGTCGCTCGACGACTTCCGCGCCGCACTCACCGGACGCGGGACCGGGAACGCGATCGCCGAAGGCTACGTGGACATGATGCGTGCCAAGGACGACGGCCTCGACGACGGAGTGCAGCGCACCCCTCGGACCGCGAGCCCGACAACCTTCCGCGAATGGTGTGAAGAGGTCCTGAAGCCGGCGGTCCTGGCATGAGCACCAAGACCGGGTACAGGTCTTCCCCCGTTCCGGCACAGCACCTCATCGGCCCGCGCGGCGGACTCGTATCGTTGGCTGATGCGCGCACACCGTATTGACCGCCCGGCCGACCTCGACGTGGTTCGTGAGTCCTATGACCGCGTGGCCGACAACTACGCCCACATGGTGGTGACGACGGGTGTCGGCGACATCCGTCGTCATCCATGGCTCAAGGCATCGATCGACGCCTTCGCCGACACCGTGAGGGAGCTTGGGCCTGTTCTCGACGTCGGCTGCGGACCCGGGACGGTGACCGCCTACCTCGCCGAACGCGGACTCGACGTGTCCGGGGTGGATCTCTCTCCTCGCATGATCGAGAACGCGCGCCGTCTTCATCCGCACTGCCGTTTCCGTGTCGCCTCTGCCACCGACCTCGACCTTGGCGAAGCGTCCCTCGGCGGCGTGCTCGGGTGGTGGTCACTGTTCAACCTCCCCCGTGACGTCCTTCCCCAGGTTCTCGCCCTGTTCGCGCGCGCGTTGAAGCCGGGCGGGCACTTCATCACCGGGACACACGTCGGCGACGAAGACGCGGTGCGCACCGAGGCCTACGGGGGCGTACCCGTTCAGTGGACGACACACAAATGGCGGCCGGAACAACTCGTGGACCTGATCGAGCAGGCCGGCCTGCACCCGGTCGCCGAACTCCGGCTCCCCGCCGAGGAGTACAGCGGGCCGGGTCTGGTCGTCATGGCCAAGCGCCCCGGCTGACGGTCCACAGGAAGGCCGTCAGCCGCATCGAGAACGGGCACATGAGTCCGGTCCTCGACCACCTGCTGCTCCTCGCCGACGCCCGCAGCGCGGTGGCCCTCGGGCTGGCGGACGACAGCGTGCCCGAGGAGCAGCTTGCCGCCCGCACCTCCGGTCTCGCCGCCTCCGTCGCCGGGCAGCCGCCCGCGGCGATCCGGGCCGCCAAGCTGGCGGTGGCCGCCGCGCTGGCGCCGCAGCGGACGGCAGCCGCCGCCAATCCACGGCCGGCGGTGGCACGGACCGACTTCGACCGGTCGGTCGCCGCGTTCCTCGGCCGGCGGTCGGCCGCCGCAGCGGTCCCGGGAGCCTGATCGCCGTATCTTCCTGGTGCCGCAGCATCCGCAGACGGGGGAGGCGTGGCACGCTTCCGGGGCCGCGAAGACCGTCCCCCCTGCCCGCCGAGCTGCCCGCCGAGGTAGGGACGCACCGGCCTTCCCCGGCGAATCGCCATTACTCCCTGTGACTGGCGGGCTGCCCGACGGCGTTCACCGTGACGATCCACTGCCGAGGCACCCATGGCATCCATGGCAGCCACTTCGGCCCGCAGGGCGTATGACCGCCTCGTGGCCGATGCCCGGCCGCACCCGATCGCGATCAGCTGGACAGTTCCCGTTCCCGTTCCCGGTCCCGGTCGCGCATCGCCGTGCCTGTATGCCGGCGACGGCCGCAAGTGAACCATTGCCCGGACTTCGGCGGTCGGGCCGGAAAAGCTCGGTGTACCGGCCGAAGGACTCTGGGCAGGTATGGAGTGGGGGAGGAACATCAGAGCGGGGGAGGGTGCGGCGGCGCCTTGCGGTACCGCTGCGGGAGATCGGAGAGCAGGCTCCATGTCCGTACGACGTCTTAACCACGCGGTGCTCTACGTCCGCGATGTGGCGCGGTCGGTCGCGTTCTACACCGAGGCCCTCGGACTCACGGTGGGGGTCGAAGTGCCGGGGCGGACCGCGTTCCTCAGCGCTCCCGGCTCGCTCAATGATCATGACCTGGCGCTGTTCGCGGTGGGGCCGGACGCACCGGGGCCGGAGGCCGGACGGGTCGGGCTCTACCACCTGGCCTGGGAGACCGGCACGCTCGGCGAACTGGCCGCGGCACATGCGCAGCTCGTCGAGCGGGGCGCGCTGGTGGGATCGAGTGATCACCTCGTCGCCAAGTCGCTGTACGCCAAGGACCCGGACGGCAATGAGTTCGAGGTGATGTGGCGGGTCCCGCGGGAGGACTGGCCGGGCCCGGACCAGCCGGAACGGCTGCTGCCGCTCGATCTGGCGGCGGCGCTGGAGCGCTGGGGGCCGGATCTGGTGACGGGCGCGGCGGCCGGTTCGGCCACCTGACCGGGCCGGCCCCGTCCTGGTGGTGATGCGGGCGGTGGGTGCGTACGGGGTTCCTGGGCGGAGGCGTCTCAGGAGTCCGACGCGGCAGGATCCGCCGCCCCCGCTCGCTCCACCTGCTTCCTCCGGTCTGTCCGATCGGCCCGTTCCGCCCGCTCCGCCCAGCGCTTTTCGACGCCGGCCAGCCGCCAGTACGCCAGCGCCGCGGCCCACACGACCACGAACAGGCCGACGATGAGGAAGCCGGCATTGCCCAGGTCGAGGCCGGAAATCCAGCCGGTCAACGGGTCGCTGAGGGCGAGCTTGTCGTGCAGCACGGTCACCAGCTCGATCGTGCCGATGAAGAAGGCGACGGCGATCGACAGGCCGGTGATGGTGAGGTTGTAGTAGACCTTGCGCACCGGGTTGGAGAACGCCCACTGGTAGGCGAAATTCATGAAGGTGCCGTCGAGGGTGTCGAACAGGCTCATTCCGGCGGCGAAGAGCAGTGGCAGGCACAGCACCGCGTACCAGGGCAGGCCGGCCGCGGCGCCGCTGCCCGCCATCACCATCAGGGTCACTTCGGTCGCGGTGTCGAAGCCGAGCCCGAAGAGAAAGCCGAGCGGGAACATCTGGCCGGGGCGGGAGACCGAGCGGGTGAACCGGCCCAGGATGCGGTTCATGAAGCCGCGCGCATCGAGGCGCTGCTCCAGCTCGGCCTCGTCGAAGTGGCCGTTGCGCATACCGCGGAAGACCCGCCAGATCCCGGTCAGCGCGACCAGGTTCAGGGCGGCGATGAGGTAGAGAAAGGTCCCGGAGATGGTGGTGCCGACCGTGCCCAGGATCTGGTGGGTACGGGATTCGTCGTTGAGCAGCGTGCCCGCGAGCTGGGCGCCGCCGACCACCAGGGCGGCCATCGCGACGACCACGCTGGAGTGGCCGAGGGCGAACCAGAAACCGACCGAGACCGGTCGCTTGCCGTCGGCCATCAGCTTGCGGGTGGTGTTGTCGATCGCGGCGATGTGGTCGGCGTCGAAGGCGTGCCGCATGCCGAGGGTGTAGGCGGTGATGCCGAGCCCCACGCCGAAGACCTGGCTGCCCACGGTGTAGTGGTGGGGCACCACGAGCAGGAAGAGCACGCCGAAGGCGACGACATGCAGACCGGCTATGACGGCCATCAGGCCCGCGGTGCGGACGGTGTCCTGCCGGCGCCAGCGAAAAGCGGCGGGAGCAGGGGTGTTACGGGTATCGGTGGGCAGGGCCATCCGGCGGTCACGCTCCAGCACCTCGTGGATCAGTTCGTGAGATGCCGTGGCCGGTCTCCTGGCTTACGGGTACCCGCGTCCGCCCCCGCCTTCCCGGCCGCGGGCTGCGGTCAGTGGCGCCGCAGGCGCGCCGTGCGCCCGCGGAAGGGGTGGAAACTCCCCGATCACAGTGGCGAGGGCCGCTCCGGTCTGGGACCACAAGGTCCGTCACCGGCTTCCCGAACACCACGGCCCGTTCACTCTAACTGCGGCCGGAGGGGTGAGGCCCGTGGGGTTTGTCCGTGCGGTTCGTCCATGCGGTTGTCCATGCGGTTTGTCCGTGGGGTGTGCGGGAGCACTTGGCGTGCGGCGGCCCGTTCTGCCCCGGGTGGCCGTGGCCGCCGCGGTCGTTCCTGGGGCCGTGGTCCCTGTGCCGTGATGCGCGGTGGGTCAGTAGTCCAGGGATGAGAGGAAGGCGTGGAGTTCGTGGTCGAAGAGTGCGGTGTTCTCCAGATTGACCATGTGGGCCGCGCCCGGTATCCGGACTCTCCGGGCGCCGGGGACGGTCAGCGCTATCGCATGGGCGTTGGTGGAGATGTCGCTGCTGTCGAGGTCACCGTCGAACACGACCGTCGGCACCCGGATCTCGCCGAGGTGGTCGGCGGCGCCGACCTCAAGGGGCATGCCGGCGCCCCCGCCATCGGCATGCACCTCCACATTGGCCTCGGCCGAGGCACGCATCCGCTCACGGAATCCCGGGTGCACCGCGGCCGGTTCGCGATGCGGTCCGTCCACCCACATCCGCAGGAAGTGCTCGACATACCGTTCCGCGCCGTCCGGTGCGCCGATCGCCGCCACCTGCGCCTTGATGTGCTCCAGCAGAAAGGGGTCGGTGAAGGCGCGGCCGCTGATCCCGGGGGAGGCGAGTGCGAGAGCGGTCACCCGGTCGGGGCGGGCTATGGCAGTGTCGAGTGCGACCCGCGCACCATGGGAGAGGCCGACGAGGACGGCGGCGGGGACATCGAGCGCGTCGAGCAGGGCGCACAGGTCATCGTGGTGGGCGTGGTCCCCGGCCACGGTGGAGGACAGGCCATGGCCGCGGAAATCGTAACGGATCGCGCGCAGGCCGGAGTTGACCAGCCAGGCGAACTGCTCGTCCCACATGTGCTGGTCGAGCATGCCGCCGTGGAGCAGCACCACCGCGGGGCCCGAGCCGGCCGTCTCGTAGAACAGCTCGCCGTCGTAGATCGGCACGATCCCGTTGTCGATCTCGGACCAGGCGGTGATTCCTCGGGTCATCTTGCGGGCCGTCCTTTGTGTGCCGGATGCGATGAACTGGGTGTGATGCCATTGTCGTCGCTATTGCCGCTGCTGCCGTAACTGCCGCGACTGCCGTTACTGTCGGCTTCCTCCGGGGGGATGCGTGAGCCGTTCGCCAGGTGCCGGAATTCCTCGCCGAGCCGGTCCAGTACATGCGCTGCGGTACGGAGGTCCTCGGCGGGCAGATCGGCCAGCCGCTGTCGCAGCTCGGACGTCTCGAACTCCTTGATCCCGCGTATTGCCGCCGTGCCTTGGGTGGTGAGCCGGATCAGGGACGAGCGGCGGTGCGCGGGATTCGGGGCCGTCACGACCAGGCCCAGCTCCGCGGCGTGGTTCACCCAGCGCTGCACCGGCTGCCGGTCGAGCCCCATCGCGCGCGCCAACTGCGGGACGGTCTGCGGGCCTTGGGTGCGCAGGGCATCGAGCAGGGCGTGTTCGCCGGCGGTCATGCCCGTGCCCGTCAGCTCGCGCTCCACCACGCGGATGATCGTGCGGTGCAGTGGCCACAGGCGTCGGATGACGCCGTACAACAGGTCTTCGGCGGGCGTCGGTTCCCCGCCGCCGGTGCCTTCGGTGGCCGCCTCGGTGTGCATGTCCATGTGCGTGTCCATGTGCGTGTCCATGTGCGTGTCGATGTGCATGCCCGTTTCCCCCTCGACTCCCCCCCCGATGACACTCATGATGTCATGATGGCATCGGTGATGTCGTTTGGGAAGGGGGTTGCCGCGGAAAGGAGTTGATGAGGCGGGTGGGCAGGAGCCGGCCCGCGCGGCCGGTGGACGAGGAAGGCGGAGGGCGGATGAAGGTCGGTCTGTTGCGTGCGGTCGGGGTGGCCACGGCCGTGTACGGAGTGGCGGTGGCGGCGGTGCCCGATCTGCTGGCCCGGCCCTCGGGGCTGGTCGACGGCGCAGGGCGGACCGCGCCGGCGACCCGTACCTCGCTGCGACCGCTGGCCTGGCGGGATGCGGTGAGCGGGCTGGCGCTGGTGCTGGCTCCGGACGGCCCGGCGCTGCGTACCGCCGCATATGTGCGAATGGCCGCGGACTTCGGGGATGCCGTACTGCTCGGTGCGACGCTGCCGGGCCGCGACCGGAAGCTGAAGGCGGTCGCGGTGTCCGTGGGGTGGGGCGCGCTGTCGTTGGCCGGGATGCTCGCCCGCGGACAGGGGCGGGGGAGCGGGGCTATGCGCTCGGTGGGGGCGGGGCCTCTTCGGGTGCGAAGGTGATGACGAGGTCGGCACGTTCCCGTGTGGCCGCCACGACACGGGCATTGGCCTCGTCCGAGGTGAGCACGAACCGTTCGGCGTCGGCGCGCGGACGCCCGAAGCGCTCGTGCCGGTCGACCAGCCGACGGATCCGTTCCGGAGCGTCCAGTTCCACGTACCAGACCTCGTCGAGCAGCGCGCGGACCCGCGGCCACGGGGCGGAGTCGAGAAGGAGGTAATTGCCCTCGGTGACGATGAGCGGAATGTGGGGTGCCACGGGGATGCTGCCGGCGACCGGCTCCTCGATACGGCGGTCGAAGGCCGGGGCGTAGACGGCGGTGTCCGGTTCCGGGGAGCGCAGGCGCGCCAGCAGTGCCGCATAGCCGGCCGGGTCGAAGGTGTCCGGCGCGCCCTTGCGGTCCGTACGGCCCAGCCGGCGCAACTCCGCCTCGGCGAGGTGGAAGCCGTCCATCGGCACGAGCGCGGCCTGACCGGCCAGCTCCGCCACGAGGTGGGCGGCGAGGGTGGACTTGCCGGCGCCGGGCGGGCCGGTGATACCGAGCAGCCGACGCCGGCCGGGACTCGCGGCTGCGGCGAGCCGACGGGCGCGGGAGAGGAGATGCCGGGGATCCATGGTGCGTCCATCGTGCCTGAGGCGCGGGGCGCCGGTCGGGTGCGGCCCCCCAACGGGGACGGTCTCGGGGCCGGTCGGCCGGCCGGTCGGACGGAGGGAGGCAGGCGGGGCGTTGACGACAGGCCCTAACGAGGGGTGGACGCACCCCGGTCGGTGATGCCCAGGCGCCACAGTGAGGTGACCTCGGCCGCGCGGGCCACATGGAGCGGGTCGGAGGCGTCGCGGGCGCGCGGATGGCGCGGGCTGATGTCGTGTCGGCCCAGGATCGTGAGCCCGGCCTCGGCGAAGGCGTCGAGGAGCTCGGTGTGCGGGCGCAGGCCGAGATGTTCCGCCAGGTCGGAGAGGATCAACCAGCCCTCGCCGCCGGGAGTCAGATGGTCCGCGAGGCCGCTCAGGAAGCCGTGCAGCATCCGGTTGCCCGGGTCGTACACCGCATGCTCCACGGGGGAGGTCGGTTTCGCCGGCACCCACGGGGGGTTGCAGACAATCAGCGGGGCGCGGCCGGCCGGGAACAGATCGGCCTGGATGACTTCCACCTGACCGGCGAGGCCCAGCCGTTCGGTGTTCTCGCGGGCACAGGCCAGTGCCCGCGGATCCTGGTCGGTGGCCACGACCCTGCGGACGCCGCGCCGGGCGAGTACGGAGGCCAGTACGCCGGTGCCGGTACCGATGTCGAACGCCAGCTCCTCGCCGGGCAGCGGCACCTCGGCCACCAGGTCGACGTACTCGCCGCGGGCAGGGGAGAAGACGCCGTAATGCGGATGGATCCGGTCGCCGCCGAGGGCCGGGATCTCGACGCCCTTCTTGCGCCATTCGTTGGCGCCGATGAGAGCGAGGAGTTCGCGCAGCGAGACGAGCGAGGCGGTCGGGGCCGGGCCGTGCAGGGCGCCTTCGTCGGCGCTTTCGGTGGCACCTCCGGCTTCCCCGGCGGCGGGCTCACCGGGGCCGTACGCCCTGGTGCAGGCCTCGCGGACATCGGGGGCGCGGTGCAGCGGGACGGCGAGGGTGGCATCGAGCGGGACCAGCAGCATGCCCAGGATGCGGGCCCGGTGATTCTGCGCCGCGCGGTGCACATGGAATGCCTGGGTGACATCGGCGGGCGGCGCCTTGCGGGGGCGGCGGTCGATGCGGCGGGCCAGTGCCGTCAGCAGCTGGCGGGCGTTGTGGAAGTCGCCGCGCCACAGCAGCGCGGTGCCCTCGCAGGCGAATCGGTAGGCGTCGTCGGCCTTCGTCCGGTCGTCCGCGATGACGATACGGCGGGGTGGCGGGGCGCCGTTCTCGGAGCGCCAACGGGCGGAACGGGGCTCGTCGGCCTCGGTCCATTCGACGACCGGCGGTTGGTTCACCGAAAAAGCCTCGCGTCAGTGGTTCGGGCCCGTCCCATGGGTGCCGTTGCTGCGGCGCCGGTCCGGCGCCGGGGGAGCGGTGAGGCGCTCTCAGGAGACGGTGGGCGGGGTGGGGTGTGACGGTTGACTTTACTCCGTGGCGGGATCGCCCCGGTCCGTACCGCCGGCTCCCCGGGCCGTCAGTGCGCGGTGGCGCGGTCCGGCCGGCGCATCAGGAAGGCGGCGGCCGATCCGGCGGCGAAGAGGGCGGCGACGGAGAGGGCGGTTCCCGCCCAGGAGGTGCCGAGCCAGTGCCCGCCGAAGTAGCCGAGGCTCACGCTGTACACGGCCCAGGTGAGACCGGCCAGTGCGGACCAGGGGAGGAACTCGCGGACCGTACGGTGTGCGACGCCGGCGCCGAGGCTGACCACGGAGCGTCCGGCGGGGGCGAAGCGGGCCAGCACGACGATGCCGCCACCGCCCCGGGTCAGTGCCGTGCCCAGTCGTTTCTGTGCGACCGTCAGCCGGCGGGAACGGCTTATGGCGCGGTCGAAGCGGTCGCCGCCGTGCCAGGCGAGCCGGTAGGCGACCATGTCGCCGAGTACCGAGGCGGTGGCCGCGCACAGTATCAGGGAGATCATCCCGGCCAGGTGGGCACCGGTGTGGACGGATGAGGTGACATCGACGCCGACCGCGTCCGCCGAGGTGCCGGTGCCGGTGCCGCTGCCCGTGCCGGCGGCCGTGGTGGCCGCGGCGATCACCAGGACTCCGCTGGGCAGGATCGGCACGAACACATCGAGGACGATCGAGAGGCTGACGATCACATACACCCACGGGGTGCCGCGCAGGGACCCCAGGCTCTCCAGCAACGTCGTACTCCCGGTCCGAACCCCGCCGCGACGTCGCTCGGTGCGGCAGGGGCGGCCCTACAGCCATACAGCGTACGCCTGGGCTCCCGCGGGCCGGCGGACGGGGGTGGAATGCCCGGGATCGGGCGATCGCGGGGGGAGCCGGGGCGCGGGAGGCGGGCCAGGGCGTCGGGGTGCCGGGGGCGTCGTGGACGCCGCACGGCCCGTACGGGCGCGGAGGTGCCGTACGGGCCGTGCGGGGGCGGGCCGGGGGAGCGCCGGGTCCGTCAGGGGCGGTGCGTCAGGCGGCGGAGGGCTCCTGGTGAGCGGCCGGAGCCTGCTCCCGCTCGTCCGCACCGAAGAAGATCCGGTCGAGGGCCCACAGGCCGGGGCCGGTGAAGAAGATCAGCAGGAAGGCCCAGCAGAACATCGCGGAGGCCTCACCGCCGTTCTGTATCGGCCACAGCGCCGAGCCCTGGTGAGTGGAGAAGTACGCGTACGCCATCGAGCCGGAGCTGATGAACGCCGCGGCGCGGGTGCCCAGACCGAGCATCGCCAGGAGGCCGCCGGCCAGCTGGATCACGGCGGCGTACCAGCCCGGCCAGGCGCCGGTGGGGACGGTGCCGCCCTGGCCCATGGCGCCGCCGAGGACGCCGAAGAGCGAGGACGCGCCGTGGCAGGCGAAGAGCAGCCCGACGACGACGCGGAAGAGCGCGAGCACGTGCGGGGTCGCTCTCTGAGTGAAAGAGGTCAGGGGTGCGGACATGTGGGGGCTCCTGCGGTTTTTGGGGACGAGGTAACCGTCGGAGGCACAGGTTAGGGAAACCTAAGGAGTACTTGCAAGTTCAACCTCTGGCGGAACGGGACCTTTGACCTGAAGCAGCCACGCCTGCCGCCGGAACCGCACCTGCCGCCGGAACCGCACCGCCACCCGGCCCCGTACCCGGCCCCGCCACCGGCCCCGTCACCGGAGCCGCGACCGCCCCTGGCCCTGCCCCAGCCCCCGGGCCCGTGCCTGCCCCAGCCCCCGCGCCCGCCCCTGCACCCGAGCCCGCCCCCGCCACCGCGGCCCGCAGCGCCGCCCGCGCCACCGCATCCGTGTCGGCCAAGGTGACCGACCCGACCCCGGGGCGCGCCCCCGCCGCCGTCACCCAGTGCACGCCCTCCGTCGGCACCCCGACCGCGAACCGCCGCGGATGAAGCCCGCCGTCGGCCTCGACGAGGTGATACGGGCTCGGCGACACATCGAGCCCGCCCGTCTCATAGCCGTCCGCGGTGTGCGGCCGGCAGCCGCCGTCGGCCAGCAGCCCGGCCAGCAGGGCGTCCGTGGTGCGCCGGAGATCCGGTTCCGGCAGCCGCGCCTCGATCAGTGCCGTCGCCGTCACCTCCGACCCCACCACGTCCGGTGAGTGAGCCGTGAAACCGGGCCTGCTGCCGTCGGCGCTGCCGGGCCGGACCGTCATCCGGGGACCGACCACCTCCAGCACCCCCGCCTCGATCAGCGCGGTCATCTCCTCGATCCGGCGCCGCGGCGGCCCGATGGACAAAAAGGCGTTGAGCGGGGTGTACCAGCGGTCCAGGTGGTCGCGGCGGGACGCGCCGGCCAGCCCGCCGTGGTCGACGATCTGCCGCAGCTCGTTGCGCAGATCGCGCAGCACGTCGAGCGCCGCTTTGAGCGGGCCGGACACATTGTCCTGCCGGGCGTGTGCGACGTCCTGGCGCAGATGCCCCAGCAGCCATTCCCGGAAGGCGGCGCGGCCGGCGAACGACCGCTGTGCGTGCGGCCGGGCGATCCGGTCCCAGTCCCAGCGTGCGGCCGGCGCGATCTTGAAGGCGTCCAGCGCCGCGGCCTCTTCGCGGCCGCGGTGCGCGCTGCCGAGGAAGCGCTCCCGGAAGCGGTGGCGCGGCCCGTCGCCCGCACCGCGCCGGGTCAGCAGTGCCTCGTAGTAGACCGCCTCCACCTCCTTGGCCACCAGGGGCCAGACCTCGGTCAGGAAGTCGGGCAGATCACCGCAGTCCGCGCGCTTGCGGAAGGCCGCTATCACGTCCGGGGTGAGCAGCAGCGGCAGATGGCGGCCGTGCGCGCCCTTCGCGTTGTCGCCGCGTGCGTGGTGCGGGATGCCGCGCCGGGAACCCGCGTACAGCCGGGGTTCGCGACCGGACGGCAGATAGCTCAGCGACCCGTCGCGACCGCGGACGAACCGGCCGCCGCGGGCCGTCGTCAGCAGCGCCATATGGTCGAAGAAGTTGAGGCCGAGACCGCGCAGCAGCACCGGGCGGCCCGGGGCCAGCGCCTCCAGGGCGGCGGAGAGATCGGCGGGGTTGGCGGGCGGCAGATAGCGCAGACCGTGCCCGGCGGCGTAGTCGGCCAGGCGCCGTTGCCCCGGGGCGGCGACGGCCGGCAGATGGCCCTGGGCAAGGACCACCGCCCCCAGGCCGTGCAGCGTTCGGCCGTCGTCGAGGGTGAGCGACTGCGAGCCGTCGGGGGCCTCGGCCAGCCGCACCGCGCAGGCCCGGTGCGCCACGACCGTCACCTCCTCGGGAGCGGTGCGCACGGTGTGGCGGAAGACCCACTCCAGATAGCGGCCGTACAGCGCACGCCCCGGATAGTCGTCCGGGCCGACTTCACACCCCTCCCAGGCGTACAGGCTCGGCCCGGTGCGTATCGGTCCGGCGCACTCGACACTGTCGTCGGTGAACAGCGTGACCTGCGACGCCACGGTGTTCATCAGCAGCTCGGGCGGCTGGGCCGTGCGCCAGACCTGGCCGGCGCCGGGCGGCGCGGGGTCGATGACATGGACGGTCAGCCCGCTGCCCGGGGCCAGTTCGGCAGCCGAGGCGCAGATCCGCTCCAGAACACTCGTCCCGCGCGGCCCCGCGCCGACGATGGCGAGGGCGGACCGGGACCGGCTGTCGGCGAGATGGTCGGCGGCCAAGAGGGGCTCTCCCTGGGGCGGTGGACGGCCGGCGCATGGGCGCACGGCCGCCCGAGAGTGCGGGCGACGGGCAAAGGTGCGCCCCATCATCACCGCCCGATACGCCGGCGCAGCACTCGGGGGCAGGCAAAAAATCCGCGGGATTCTTGGGCAGTTGCCCGGTGCCCGGTGGCCCGTCGGGCGCCTACCGGTGCCGGCGCGCCCGCATCATCCGGTCTTCGGCCGTTCGGTTCCCGGTGCAGCTCCGTCCGCAGCACCGCATTCCCCGGCAACTCGCGCATCGGACACCGCCGCCCGCCAGACCGTGACGAGCCGGACACCGCCGTGTTTCTCCCGGTGGGCCTGGTCCAGGGCGAGGCGCGCCGCCCGGCCCGCCAGCGTCAGCGTCATCAGCTGGTTGCCGAACCAGGGACCGCCCGTACGCCGCCACTTCACCGCCGGCCGGGGCAGCCGCCCGTGCCGGGCCAGCAGCTTCCCCAGCCAGCGGCCGGACCGGCTCCACCCGAAGCGGAAGCCGGCCTGCATCGAGCCGGGGATGCTGTTGTGCACGGGGGAGCAGGTCAGCTGCAGCACCCGGCTCGTGGGGTGCGGGCCGGCGCCGCGCCAGTGCGGCTCCGCCACGTAGGCGTGGTGCACGTCCCCGGACAGCACACAGACCGTCGCCGGCGCCTGGGTGCCGGAACCGGCCTCGGCGATCAGCTCGGTGAGCGCGGTGAACGAACCGGGGAAGGCCGCCCAGTGCTCCAAATCGGCGCGCTGGCGCAGGAATTCGCTTCTGCGGGCCCAGCGGGGGCCGCGCTCGCCGGCGCACAGCGCGGCGTTCCAGCCCTCCGCGGCATGGATGAGATGCGGCAGCAGCCAGGGCAGCGAACTGCCGAGCAGCAGATGGTCGTAGCTGCCGCGCCCTTCCAGCACCGCCTGCCGCAGCCATTCGCCCTCGGTCTTGTCGAGCATCGCGCGGTTGTTCTCGTCCAGCACGCGGGTGGTCCGGGTGTCGATCATGACCAGACGGACCCGGCCGAAGTCGCGGCGGTAGCTCCAGCGCGCGCAGGCCGGATCGGCGTCCGCGCCGGCCGCGAACTCCCGCAGCAGGTCCGTCCCGTCCGGCACCGCCCGTACCCGCGCATACATCTCGTCGGCGGCCAGTTCGGCGGGCGAGAGATTGCCCAGGTGCTGGTGCACCCAGTACGACATCAGGCCGCCGAGTATCCGCTCGCGCCACCAGGGCGTCGCCCGCATCCGGGCCAGCCAGGCCGCGGAGGTGTTCCAGTCGTCGATCACATCGTGGTCGTCGAAGATCATGCAGCTGGGGACCGTGGACAGCAGCCAGCGGACCTCCGGGTCGAGCCAGGACTCGTAGTAGAGGTGGGTGTACTCCTCGTAGTCGGCGACCTGTTTCCACGGGGGCTCGCCGATATCGCGGCGTTCGGCCAGCGCACGGGCGGTCGCCTCGGAGGTCTGGTCCGCATAGACCTGGTCGCCCAGCAGGAGCAGCACGTCCGGGCGCGGCCGGGAGGAATCGGCGGCGAGCGTGGCGGCGAGGGTGTCCAGGGCGTCCGGGCCGACCGGGTCGTGCGCCGCCTTCGAGGGCGTCGCCGACCAGCGGCAGGAACCGAAGGCGAAGCGCAGCGGTGCGTCGGCGGAGGCGGACAGCGTACGGATCGTGCTCGCCGGGAAGCGGCTGCCGGGCGGCGGCCAGACCTTCCCCGGGCCACCGCCGGAAGGTGCCCCCGGCTCGTCCAGCAGGACCTGGTAGGGCGTCTCGGTGCCGGGCGTCAGGCCGGTCACCGGGACCAGCGCATAGTGGTGCCCGGCGATCTGCCAGGTGCGTTCCGCGCCGGCCGCCCCGTCGTCGCAGCGGATGTGCACCACACACGGCTCGTCGGTCTCCACCCACACCGTCGCGCTCCGTGCGTCGACGTAGCGCAGCAGCGGTCCCAGGCGCAGTCCGGCCATCGGTGCCTCCCCACTCTCGTGGTCAGAGGATAGGAGCACAACGGGCACGGCGGGGGGCCGGGGCGGCGGCGCGCCCGCCGGCCGGTGGTGTCCGGCCGGCGGGCGCGGGGCATCGGCCCGGCCGAGGAGTGCGGCTCAGCAGCCGTCCAGGATCTTCTTCAGCGCGGCCTTCTCCGCCGAGTCCGCGGTCATGCCGTACTCATGCTTCACCCACACCCACATCCGGGCGTACTCGCAGTGGTACGACGCCTTCGGCGGCAGCCACTTCGCCGGGTCCTTCTCGCCCTTCTCCTGGTTGACGTTGTCGGTGACGGCGATCAGCTGGGAGTGGGTCAGGTCGTTGGCCAGCTCCTGGCGGCGCGCGGTGGTCCACTGCGCGGCGCCCGACTTCCAGGCCTCCGCCAGCGGTACGACATGGTCGATGTCGACGTCGGACGCCTTGGTCCAGGTCGCGCCGTCGTAGGGCGAGACCCATGTGCCGCTCACCGCCGCACAGCTGCTGTCCTGCTGCACATCCGTGCCGTCGCGCTTGAGCACCACCTCGCGGGTGTTGCAGTTCTTGCCCTGGTCGATCCAGTGCGGGAACTTGGCGCGGCTGTAGCCGTCCTGTGATCCTTCGGGCTGTTCCTTGATCTCGGTGAGGTACGTCCGTGCGGTGGCCGCGTCCGGCGGGCTGGGCGGTGCCGCCTGGGCGGACTGGCTGCTGAGCACCAGTGTGCAGAACAGTGCCGCTGCCGATCCCGCCGCGAGCGTCACTCGACGCGCGTAGACCTTTTTCATCGAAACTCCCGGAAGGTGGGGGGAAGTTGCCGTGCAGTGCGGGCCCATGGTGGCGAAGTGGGGTTGCCACGAGATGGGCACCGGGTAACAGGGTGGCGACATGCTCACGTCAGTTCAAGAGGAGCTGGCGGAGCGCCACAAGTGCTTGGTGGCACTCCGGTTGAGTTGCTCCCGCGCATACGCCCCTGCTGTCGCCCTACAGTGAGCCCGTGCTGCTGCCGGTCAATGTCACCCTCGGGGTCGTCCTCGCCGTCCTGCTGGTCGCCGCCGTGGCCATTGCCGCACTGGCACGCCTGGGCCACGCCCGCGCCATCGCCGTCGCCGGACTGCGTGCGGCGGCCCAACTCGCCGCCGTCTCCTACCTCATCGGCTGGGTGGTGCACGCCCTCCCCTGGCTGCTGTGTTTCCTCGCGCTGATGTTCGTGGTGGCGGTGCGGACCGCCGGCCGCCGGATCACCCAGAACCGCACCTGGTGGTGGGCCGCCGCCCCGATCGCCGTCGCGGTCGTCCCGGTCGTCGCCCTGCTGCTGCTCACCGGTCTGGTGCCACCGCGCGGCATCAGCCTCATCCCCGTCGCCGGCATCCTGATCGGCGGCGCGCTGACCGCCACCGTCCTGGGCGGGCGGCGGGCGCTGGACGAGCTGGAGACCCGGCGCGGTGAGTTCGAGGCGGGCCTCGCGCTGGGGCTGCTGGACCGTGACGCGCGGATGGAGGTCGCCCGCCCGGCCGCCTCGGACGCCCTGCTGCCGGGGCTCGACCAGACCCGGACCGTGGGATTGGTCACACTGCCCGGTGCGTTCGTCGGGATGCTGCTGGGCGGCGCCTCCCCCGTACAGGCAGGTGCGGTGCAGTTGTTCGTGCTGGTCGCCCTGCTGGCGGTGCAGGCGACGGCCTGCGCGACGGTGCTGGAGCTGGTCGCGCGCGGACGGCTGCACCGCGTACCCTTGGCGGCAGCAGAAGGGGAGTAGCTCTCAGCCGGACCGTCGACATACTGCCCTCCCGTCGCCCGACCACCACCCCTGGTGGAGCGCGTTCCGCGCGCTGTGACGACATGGAGAGCCGGCGCCCGGAGCCCGGTACGGACACGTATCGCGCCAGCGAGACCTTCGGCCGCAGTGTTTGACGCTGCCGTGCCGAAGCGACCCCTTTCCCGGGCCCCTTTGGTGCGGCCCGACCGATCGAGGTATGCCACCCCGTGTTCAGCTTCACCGTCGCCGCCGTCGTCTTCGGCGTCATCTTCCTCGCCGAGCTGCCCGACAAGACCGCTCTCGCCGGACTGATGCTCGGCACCCGCTACCGGGCCTCCTACGTCTTCGTCGGCGTCGCCGCGGCCTTCCTCGTGCATGTGGCGCTCGCCATCGCCGCCGGCAGCGTGCTGACGCTGCTTCCGCACCGCCTGGTACAGGGCGTGGTCGGTGTGCTCTTCCTGGCGGGCGCCGCCGTGCTGCTGTTCCGGAAGGGCGATGACGAGGAAGAGGTGAAGAAGCCCGCCGACCAGACCTTCTGGAAGGTCTCCGGGGCGGGCTTCATGATGATTCTGATCGCCGAGTTCGGCGATCTGACCCAGATCATGACCGCCAATCTCGCGGCCCGTTACGACGACCCGCTCTCGGTCGGCGTCGGCGCCGTCCTGGCCCTGTGGGCGGTGGCGGGCCTGGGCATCCTGGGCGGCCGTACGCTCATGAAGTACGTGCCGCTGGGGCTGATCACCAAGGTGGCGGCGGGTGTGATGCTGCTGCTGGCGGGCTTCAGCCTGTACGAGGCGATTGCCGGCTGAGGCGTTCGCGGAAATGCCCGCCCTGCCGAGCCGGTGACGGCACCGGAGCCGGGACGGCGGCGGGGTCAGGGACGGCGGCGGGGTCAGGGACGGCGGCGGGGCCTTCCGCCCTGCTTCTGCTCCTGATCCTGCCTCGCCTCGCCCCGCCCCGCGTCCGGTGCCGTGTGCTCAGCCCGTGAGGTGTACGGCGATCAGGCCGTCCGGCAGCGCCTCGACGTGGATCCCGGTGAGGTCGGGCACCTGCACGGTGGGCGCGAACGCGGCGGCCCGGTCGCCGATGCCGACCACTCGCATCCCGGCCGCCCGGCCCGCTTCGATGCCCGCTTCGGAGTCCTCGAAGACCAGGCAGTCCTCGGGGGCGAAGCCCAGTTCGGCGGCTCCCTTGAGGAAGCCCTCCGGGTCGGGCTTGCTGGCGCTCACGCTCTCCGCCGTGATCCGCGCGGCAGGCATCGGCAGCCCGGCCGCGTCCATCCGGGCGTCGGAGAGCGGGATGTCGGCGGAGGTCACCAGGGCGTGCGGGAGAGCGGCGAGGGCGGCCAGGAAGGCGGGCGCGCCGGGGACCGGCACCACGCCGTCCGTGTCGGCGGTCTCCTGCGCCAGCATCCGGCGGTTGTCCGCCATGTTGAGCTCCATCGGGCGGTCCGGGAGCAGTGCGGCCATGGTGGCCCAGCCCTGCCGGCCGGGGACGACCTGGAGGACTTCGTCCGCGTCCAGCCCCTGCTCGGCCGCCCAGCGGCGCCAGCAGCGTTCGACGGCGGCCTCGGAGTTCACGATCGTGCTGTCCATGTCCAGCAGCAGGGCGCGGGTGGTGAGCGTGATGGTGGCCGTCATCGGCGGGCTCCTGGGCGCTTCGGGCATACGGACGGTCCGGCCGCATACCGAGGGTGCGGAGGGCGCATGCGGAACAGAAGTGGTCCCGCCCGCCGGTCAGGGAGTGCGGGCGGAACCACTTTGTTTCTTCACGATACAAAACGCACCCGGGTGCCGACAACCGGGGGTCCGTATCCGGGTGCGGCCGGGCCGGGGGGCCGGGCCCCGGCCCCCGGCCCCGCCGGAGCGGGCTACGGCTCGTGGGTACGGGACTCCAGGAACGCCCGGGTGTGTGCGCCGTAGACGCCGTCCGGGTCGCCCGTCACCCCGTAGGTCTGCTGGCAGCGGGAGACGGCGGCCCGTACGTCCGCGCCGTAGTGGCCGTCGCCCGGCCCCGTGTACAGGGCCAGTTGCCGCAGCCGCTCCTGCAACTCCGTGACCTCCGGGCCGCTTGTGCCTTCACTCAGCACGGTCGGCCCGGTCGGCCCGGTCGGCGTAGTCGGTGCGGTCGGTGCGGTGTTCGGGCCGTCGGCGCCGGGGGAGTCGGTGACGCTGCCGGATGCCCGGGTGGGAGCGGGGAGAGGGGGATGCGTGGTCCGGTGGCGCTTCACGGTGGCCGTGGGGCCCTGGACTCCGGTCGTTCCCGGCGCGGGCGGGCGGGTCGTGGAGCGGGAGGGGACGGCGGTGTTCCGCGTGGGGGCTGCGGCGCCGTCGGTCGGGAAGGCGGTGCCGGGGGAGACGGTGCCGGGACCGGGCGGCGCCGCCCGGTCCTCGGTGCCGCCCGGCAGTACGTCGGTGGTGAACAGGACCGCGGCGGCCACCGCGGCCCCGGCGGCGGCCAGTACGGCCGGCAGGGCGCGCGGACGGCGAGGAGCCGGGAGGGCGGCGCCGGCCATCGGCTCCCGCCCCGCCGCGCGGAACGTCCGGGC
>NZ_JBSHBP010000019.1:0-45619 GCF_053612065.1 Streptomyces sp. NPDC054765
AGACAGTGTCCGGACTGCTTCGCTTTACGTCCGGACACCCACCCGCGGAGACCCGTCCCCTCCCGTTGGGGGGTGGGGAAGGCCAGGTGGGGGTACATCTGGCCGGTCCGGTGCGCCTCGTGGATCACACGCGAAAGCGCGGGTCACCCCGAACCGATGTAGGCCACCCCGACGACGTACGTCCCCCCGAAACGGCCCAGAGCGGCCCCACGACCAACAATGGCCCGCCCCCACCCAGCTTTTCCCACCCACCCACGGGAGGTGACGGGGGCCAAAAGCTGAGGGCGTCAGAGGATGCCCTCGTACCCGGCGATCTCCCGCGGGCTGCGCGCGGCGGGCCCCACATACCGGGCCGACGGTCGCACCAGTCGGCCCGTCCGCTTCTGCTCCAGGATGTGGGCGCTCCAGCCGGCCGTACGGGCACAGGTGAACATCGAGGTGAACATGTGCGCCGGGACCTCGGCGAAGTCCAGGACGATGGCCGCCCAGAACTCGACGTTGGTGGCCAGCACCCGGTCCGGGCGGCGGCTGCGCAGCTCCTCCAGCGCGGCCTTCTCCAGGGCCTCGGCGACCTCGAAGCGTGGGGCGCCCAGCTCCTTGGCGGTCCGCCGCAGCACCCGCGCCCGTGGGTCCTCGGCGCGGTAGACGCGGTGACCGAAGCCCATCAGCCGGTCGCCCTTGTCCAGCGCCCGCCGGACGTACGCGGAGGCGTCACCGGTCCGCTCGATCTCCTCGATCATGCCGAGGACGCGGGAGGGCGCGCCGCCGTGCAGCGGACCGGACATCGCGCCGACCGCGCCGGACAGCGCGGCCGCCACATCCGCGCCCGTGGACGCGATGGACCGGGCGGTGAAGGTCGAAGGGTTCATGCCGTGCTCGGCGGCCGAGGTCCAGTAGGCGTCGACGGCCTTGACGTGCCGAGGGTCGGGCTCCCCGCGCCAGCGCTTCATGAAGCGCTCCACGACGGTCTCCGCCGTGTCGATCTCCTTCTGCGGCACCATCGGCAGGCCCGGCCCGCGCGCCGACTGGGCCACGTACGACAGGGCCATGACCGCGGCGCGGGCGAGGTTGTCACGGGCCGTCGGCTCGTCGATGTCCAGCAGCGGCTTCAGGCCCCAAACGGGCGCGAGCATGGCGAGCGCCGACTGCACATCGACCCGGATATCGCCGGAGTGCACGGGAATCGGGAACGGCTCGGCGGGCGGCAGACCCGGGTGGAACGCCCCGTCGACCAGCAGCCCCCAGACATTTCCGAAGGACACTTTCCCGACGAGGTCTTCGATGTCGACCCCGCGATAGCGGAGCGAGCTGCCCTCCTTATCCGGTTCGGCGATCTCCGTCTCGAACGCGATGATTCCCTCGAGTCCGGGTACGAAGTCGGACATCAGGCAGCTCCTCAAGATGGGACGGCAAACGGTCCATGACCGGCTGCCGTGCGGTCGAGTCTCTGGTGTGCGGTGCGGTGCGGTGCGGTGCGGTGCACTGCGGTGCCGGTGCGGTTACGCGGCTGCGCCGGGCAGCTCGCGGTCCGTACCGGTCACGCTGGTGATGCCCCGCCAGGGCGTGGGTCACGCGACGGTCTTGCCCGCAGTGGGCCGGACCGCGGGCGGGCAGGTCGGTGTGGTGCGTCCTTCAGGCCGGACGGACACGATAGCTCTCCCCGTCCGGGGGCCACAGTGGTCCGCCCCCTCATTCTGGCGGGTCTCTCACCTGCACGGAGGCGTGAGACTCGGCACAATGGCCGATCTGCCGACGGGAGGGTTACGGCTGGTTGACGAGGGGCAAACTTCCGCCCCTCCCGGCTGACCGCGTAGGACCCGATGCTGCAAGATGAGGCCGTGCACCCTGCCGACGCGCCTCATGCCGAGACCCCCGATCCCTCCTCCATGCGTGCGCACTACCGCGCCGAGGGACTCGCCGAGTCCGATCTCGCCGCCAGCCCTTACGACCAGTTCGCGCGCTGGTTCAAGGACGCGACCGTGGCCGGTCTGCACGAGCCCAATGCGATGGTCGTCTCGACGGTGGACGCCGCCGGCCGGCCGAGCTCACGGACCGTACTCCTCAAGGCATTCGACGACCGCGGCTTTGTGTTCTTCACCAACTACAACAGCCGGAAGGGCCGCGAACTGGCCGGGAATCCGGCCGTGTCGCTGCTGTTCCCCTGGCACCCGCTCGCCCGTCAGGTCGTGGTGACCGGCACCGCGGAACGCATCGGCCGGGACGAGACCGCCGCGTACTTCCGCACCCGCCCGCACGGCTCCCAGCTGGGCGCCTGGGCCAGTGACCAGTCCGCGCCGGTCGCCTCGCGCGACGAACTGGAGCAGGCCTACGAGGAATTGGCGGCCCGCTACCCGGAGGGCGAGCAGGTGCCGGCGCCGCCGCACTGGGGCGGCTACCGGATCGCCGCCGAGACCGTCGAATTCTGGCAGGGCCGGCTCAACCGGCTGCACGACCGGCTGCGGTATGTGCGCGAGGACGGGTCCTGGCGGGTGGAGCGCCTGGCGCCCTGACGGCGGGCCCGTCGCCTTCGGGCGCAGACCACATCAGGCACGGGCGGACCACTTCAGGCACGGGCGGAGCACTCAGGCACGGGCGGAGCACTCAGGCACGGGCGGGAGAACGCAGACGACCCGCGGGCTGGTTCCTCCGCGCTCGGTGGCGCAAAGGGCCGGTCGGACGAACCGGCAGTCCGCGGGTCGGGTGACTGCTTGGGATTGGCCGGCTGCGCATCTGCAGTATGCGCTGGTCCGGCGCTGCACTTCGGGTGAAGCGACGGGCCGCTAGCCCGCAGCCACCTCACGCGTCCGGTGCGAAATCATCTGCCGAACCACCTCCCTTCTCGTGTGCTCCACACAGTAGGAAGCCGTCCGGCCGCACACAAGGGAATTTCCCGTTCGCAACGATTTCCGCGATTCGGCTGTGTGCTGTGTCACGTTCCAGTTGAATGTTCCCAGGTGGAGCACGTGCGGCCGCGTTCGTAAGGGGTGCCAGTGACTGCTTCGTCAGCTTCTTCTGCCTCGGCGGCGCGCTGCCCCGCCGACGAGTCCGACGACTCCGGTCTGCTCGCCGCGCTCCTGGACGGCATGGACGCCGCCCTGGTCGCCTTCGCCGCGGACGGCACGGTCACCCACTGGAACCACGAGGCCGAACGCATCCTGGGCTGGACCACCACCGAGGCCGTCGGCCGTACGGGCCTGGCCGGCTGGGCGGTCCGCAAGGAGGACGCCGACGGGATCGAGGCCGCGCTCGCTGCCGCCATGCGCTCCCCGGGCCGCCAGGTGCACGAGTTCGCCCTGCTGACCAAGGACGGCCACCGGGTGCTCGTCCGCACCCAGGCGTCCGCGGTCCGCGGCCCCGGCGGCCGGGTCGCGGGGGTGTACTGCGCCTTCAGCGAGGTGCACACCCAGATGGACCTGGAGCGGTCCGTCGCGCTCAGCGAGGCGCTGTTCGAGGACGCGTCATGGGGCGTGGTGCTGATCGACGCCGATCTGCGGCCCGCCGTCGTCAATGCGCACGCCGCCCGCGCCCTGGGCGTGGGACGCACCGCCCTGCTGGGGCGCCCTCTGGGCGAGCTGCTGGCGCAGGGCGTCGAGGAACTGGAGTGCGCCCTGCAGCACGTTCTCGCCGAGGGCGCGCCGCCGGCCGTCGCCGAGCTGTGGGTGACGCTGCGCTCCGAGGAGGCCGAACTGCCGCGCCGGTGCTGGCGCAGCGGCTTCGTCCGGCTGGCCTCCCCACTGGCGGAAGAGCCGGTGCCGCTGGGCGTGGCCTGGCTGTTCCAGGACATCACGAACACCAAGCGCGCCGAACAGGAGGGCTCCCTGCTGCGCTTCCGCGCCCATCAGCTCCACCGTGCCGGCCGGGCGGCCGCGGAGTGCCCGGACCCCGCCGAGGCCGCCGCGGTCCACCTCGACTTCGCCCTGGCGGGCTTCGCCGACCACGGCCTGGTCGACCTCGCCATCACGCCCGCACCGGAGCCGTACGGGATGGTCGCCGAGGGCGATGCGTATGACGCCGACGACGGGTATGGCGCGGATGATGCGGATGACGCGGATGGCGCGGGGGGCGCAGCGGCCGGGGCGTCCGGGGCTTCCGGGGCGTATGACACGGAGAGGGAGGGCGCTGCGGGCGGTGTGTCCGGCGTGTCCGAGGACCCCGAAAGCTCCGAGAACGCGGAGAACTCCGGGAATTCCGGGAATTCCGGGAACTCCGAGGTGTCGCAGGCATCTCAGGCATCTCAGGCATCCCAGGCATCCCTGGTTTCCCAGCTGTCCGAAGGGGCCGGCCCGGCGGGCGGTGCCGGGGGGCCGGACGGCAGCCGGGGGGCCGTCCGGGGTGCCGGCGCGGATACCGGCCGGCGCGCCCGGCGGGGCCCGCCGCGGCTGGTGCGGACGCTGGCCTCGCCGGCCGGTTTACCCGGGCCCTCGGAGACGCTGTCGGGGGCCGGTTTCCCCACGCCGTACGTGCCGGGTCATCCGGCGCTCCAGGCGTACGAGCGGCGCGGTTCGGTGCGTACCAGTGCCGGTCCCGCCTCGCCCGAGGGCTGGGCGGCCGCCCGTAACTGGCCGGACGGCACCGTGCACGGCCTGTGTGTGGTCCTGCGCAGCCGCGGCCGCACGCTCGGCGTTGCGACGTTTCTGCGGGCGCCCGCGCGCCGTCCCTTCGACCGTGCGGACGCGGACTACGCGGAGGAGGTCGCGGCCCGGATCGCCGCTGCCCTGGACCTCGCGGGCGCGGCGTCGCTCTGAGGCGGGCCGCCCACGCGCCGTCGGCAGGCGCGCCGCCCCTCGCCGTTACCGGACGAGCCGCCCGCGCTTGTCGGCGATCCGCCCCCTCACTGCCGGTAGAAGATCCGGTCCGCGTACTCGCTCATCACCCGGGCGTTCCAGTCGTGCCCGCCGTCGACGTTCCCGGAGCGCAGCAGCGGTGGGTCGATGCCGCGCTCGGCGAGGGTGCCCGCGGCCGTCGCCACCATGGCCTGCATGATCGTGCTGGTGACGACGGTGGAGGCGGGGGCGAACGGCGCGTCGATGCCCGGCAGCGTCAGTTCCGCGTCGCCGACCGTGATCCGGCTGTCCAGCACCAGGTCGCAGTGGTCCTTGAGGAAGCCGCCAGAGGCATGCCGGGGCTTGGTGGCGTCCGCGTACGCCACCGATGTCACGCCGATGACCTTGATGCCGAGGGCGCGGGCGTTCATCGCCATCTCGACGGGCAGCGGGTTGCGCCCGGAGAGCGAGATGATCACCAGCACATCGCCCGCCTCCAGCGGACTGGTGTCCAGGACGGCCGCGGCCAGCCCGTCCACCCGCTCCAGCGCACTGCCGAGCGTCGCGGGCCGTACGTCCACGCCGACGACACCCGGGACGGACAGCAGATTCATGATCGCCAGACCGCCCGCCCGGTAGACCGTGTCCTGCGCGGGCAGTGAGGAGTGCCCGGCGCCGAAGGAGAAGACCCGGCCGCCCGCCGCCACGGTGTCCGCGATCAGCTGCCCGGCCGCGGTGATCCGGTCGCCCTCTGCGTCCCGGACCTGTCGCAGCAGGTCGATCGCGGCGTCGAAGTACTTCCCGGCCAGCCGGTCGCTCCGGTCGCTCTCAGCCATTGCCGCGGGCCCCTCTCGTCGGAATCTCGGCGTATTCGATCAGTGGCGCGGATCACGTTGCGGTCTGGACCAGTGCCCTGTCAATACGGCTGCGAAAAGGCCCGGTGCGTGGACGAGGCGGCACCGTTGTCAGTGGGATGCGTCAGAATTGGGTTCAGGGCCACCGCACCACACATCGAGGGGCACGCATGTCCGGACTGATCGACACCACGGAGATGTATCTCCGCACCATCCTCGAGCTGGAAGAGGAGGGTGTGGTGCCCATGCGCGCCCGCATCGCGGAGCGGCTCGAACAGAGCGGCCCGACGGTGAGCCAGACGGTGGCACGCATGGAACGAGACGGGCTTCTGACGGTCGCGGGTGACCGGCATCTGGAGCTGACGGAGGAGGGCCGGCGGCTGGCGACGCGGGTGATGCGCAAGCACCGCCTCGCCGAGTGCCTGCTCGTCGACGTCATCGGGCTCGAATGGGAGCAGGTGCACGCCGAAGCCTGCCGCTGGGAGCATGTGATGAGCGAGGCGGTCGAGCGCCGCGTCGTGGAGCTGCTGCGGCATCCCACGGAATCGCCGTACGGCAACCCCATCCCGGGGCTGGCGGAGCTGGGCGAGAAGTCCGAGGTCGACCCGTTCCTGGACGCCGGCATGGTGAGCCTGATGGATCTGGACGCCGGGGCCGACGGCAAGACCGCCGTGGTGCGCCGGATCGGTGAGCCGATCCAGGCGGACGCCCAGCTGATGTACACCCTCCGGCGGGCCGGTGTGCAGCCGGGCGCGGTGGTGAGCGTGACGGAGTCGCCGGCCGGGGTGCTGGTCGGCAGCAGCGGCGAGGCCGCCGAGCTGGACTCCGAGATCGCCTCCCATGTGTTTGTCGCCAAGCGCTGAAATCAGTTTCAGCCTCTTTCTTTTTCGCACTTTCGGCCGGACCTCTCCCGCGAGCCCGCTGAGCTGCGCCGACGCGCCCCTCAGCGGGCTCGGCAAGTTCTTGCGCGTTGAACGGACTTGTGCGAATCCGTGCGATACGGCTGGTCTCGTGTCACGCTGACGCATGGCCATGCAGGGGCCTGTCCTGGCCGGGGAGGGGGCGCGGATGCATCCACGCACTACGGAGACAGTGCACTGCGGAGACAGCCAGGGCCCCGGCGCTGCGAGCAGCCGGGGCCCTGCCTCCCCATGTCCCCCACCCAAGACCCGGAGCCCCGAGCTCCCAGGGTCTTCCCCCACGGGCCCCCTTCCCGGTAGGGCCCGCCTCCCGGCAGATGTCTCCCCGTGGCGGGCGCGGCCAATCCTTGAGTGAGGTCACTCGAACGAGGGGTATTGCGCGCCGGAACGGCGCGTTCGAATAGGGGTTCGATAGTGTGGAGCTGCTCAAGGGACGATTGGGGGTGCCAGGGCACATGGTGCAGCGCATCGAGGTAACCGGCGTCGGCGGCGTACGCCTTGCCGCCTGGGAATTCACCGACCCGCCCAAGGTCGGCGGCGGGCTGGAGGAGAGCGAGCAGCGGCCGGGCGTACTGCTGCTCCATGGCCTGATGGGCCGCGCCTCGCACTGGGCGGCCACCGCGCGCCGCCTGAGCGCACGCCACCGCCCCGTCGCGCTGGACCAGCGGGGCCACGGCCGCAGCGAGAAGCCCACGGCGGGGCCGTACGACCGTGCGGCGTATGTCGATGACGCCATCGCCGCCATCGAGCAGCTCGGCCTCGCCCCGGTCGCCCTTGTCGGACATGCCATGGGCGCCCTGACGGCGTGGCAGTTAGCGGCCCGCAGACCGGACCTGGTCAGTGCGCTGGTCATCTGCGATATGCGGGCCTCGGCGCTCGGGGCGGCCTCGCAGCAGGAATGGACCGAATGGTTCCGGTCCTGGCCGCTGCCGTTCGCCACCCTCGCGGATGTCCGCAAGTGGTTCGGCGAGGACGACCCGACCCTGGAGCGGCCCAGACCCACCCGCGGTGAGTTCTTCGCCGAGGTGATGGCCGAGCGTGCCGACGGCTGGCGTCCCGTCTTCTCCCGCCGGCAGATGCTCACCGCCCGCGAGACCTGGGTGCACGACGCCCATTGGGAAGAGCTCGCGCAGGTGTCGTGCCCGGCCCTTGTCGTCCGCGGCCTCGATGCCGAACTGGGCCGCGCCGAGGCCCAGGAGATGGTCCGGGTGCTCCCGCGCGGCGCCTACGCCGAAATCCCCGACGCCGGACATCTGCTCCCGTGGGAACAGCCCGACGCCTGGTGCGCCGCCATCGAACCCTTCCTCCGCACCGCCACGGTGCCCAACTGACCCAACTGACCCAACTGACCCAACTGACCCAACCGATCCAACTGACCCGGCCGAGAGGCCGCTGCGCGGGTGTCGTGCCCCGGGGCAGAGCGACCGGCCCCGGGGCAGCCCCGGCCCACCGGGCCCCTCAGCTCTTGCTGACCGCCACCAGGATCTCCGGCAGCCGCCTCACCACCCGGGGCGCCGCCACCCGCAGTCCCAGCTCCGCGATTCCCGCGCCGTAGACCGCACCGACGGGCAGCAGCACCCACAACAGCTGGTGCAGACCCGCGACATGCAGCCAGATCGTCAGGCCCAGCAGCGGCGAGGCCAGCACCGCGCCCGTCAGCATCCCGCCGAAGAGGCTGAACCAGGCGATCCCGCCCTGTCCCGGCACGACGTTCTTGTTCCCCTCCGAGGGGACCGAGTACGGGAGGACCGCCGACGACAGTGCCCCGGTCGCCACCAGCGCACCCAGGAGGGCCAGCGAGAGCCCGTACACCTCGACGAAGTCCGACCACGGCCCGATGAGGGCCGCGGCGCCGACGACGACCAGAGTGACGTACGGGACCGCCACCATCGTCAGTGCACACGCGCGGGCCCGCAGTTCCTGATAGGCGTCCCGCGGAGTGGAGATCGTCGAGGCGACCATCCAGAACGCCGAGGTGTCCTGCCCGAACTGGTTGTACATCTGCCCGCCGAGCAGCGCGGACGCCGAGAACGACATATAGATGCTGCCGTTGCCCTGGATGGCCGGGACGAGCGGTACCAGCAGGCCGACGCCGAGCGCGGTCGCCCACGCCATCTTCGACTTGGGGTCGCGCCAGGCGTAGCGCAGCGTACGGAGCATGACCGCGCCGCTCCGCCCGTCCGGCAGCAGCCGTGCGAGCCCCCGCTGCCCGCCGCCGGCCCGGCGCGCGCTGTCCTTCTCCACCGCCTGGAGGGTGGAGGAGTCCGGCGACGTCATCAGGGTGGTCAGGGTGCGCTGCCACCACCACAGCAGCAGGACCAACGCCAGCGCCGTCAGGGCCAGTCCGGCCAGTGCGCGTCCGTACGCCCCGTGCCCGGCGTCCTCGACGGCGCCGACCGCCGAGGCCGGCGGCACCCAGCGCAGCACCTTGCCCAGCGGCTCCAGGGCGGACAGGCCGTCCGGCCGGCCCAGCTTCTGGGCGGCGATATTGACGCCCTGTGACCCGAGGGCGATGAACAGGCCGCTCAGCACGGCGAGATCACGGCCGCGGCGGCTGGTCAGCAGCCGTACCGAGGCGGTGGCCACCGCGCGCGCCAGCGCCACGCACACCAGCCCCACCAGGACGACGGCCACCACGCCCACGGCCGCCGCGGCCGCCCCGTCCGCGACCGCGATCACCGCGCCGGTCACCAGTGCGAGGGTGACGACCGGGCCGATGCCGACGAGCGAGGCCGCCAGCAGCGAGACGATCAGGGCCCGCGGCCGCAGCGGCAGCATGACCAGCCGGGTCGGATCGAGCGTCTCGTCGCCCGTGGGGAAGAACAGCGGCATCACCGCCCAGCCCAGGGTGAGGATTGCGGTGAGCAGCACGACCAGCGCACCGGCGTGCGAGGTGCCGCGCAGCGCGATCAGCCCCATCACGACCCCGGCGGTGAACAGCAGACCGACGATGACGGACGCGAGGTACGCCAGTGTGCGCCCGGTGGACTGGCGCAGCCCGTTGCGCAGCAGCGACAGCTTCAGCTGAACGAAGACGCCGGTCAGGGACGGTGCGGTGGCCGGGCGGGCGGCCGCCGTGGCGGATTCGGTACTCATCGGGCGCCGCCACCGCCCAGCCAGTCCAGGTTCTGCCCCGCGCCGCGGCCCCGCGCGCCGACGAGTTCGAGGAACGCGTCCTGGAGGGAGGGCGCCGCGCCGCGTACCTCCGCGAGCGGACCGTCCGCACGGATCCGCCCGGCGGCGATCACCGCGACCCAGTCGCACAGCGACTCGACCAGCTCCATCACATGGCTGGAGAAGATCACGGTCGCCCCGGAGGCGGTGTAGCGCTCCAGTACGCCGCGGATGGTCTGCGCCGACACCGGGTCGACGCCTTCGAAGGGCTCGTCGAGGAAGAGGATCTCGGGGTTGTGCAGCAGCGCCGCGGCCAGCCCGATCTTCTTGCGCATACCGGTGGAGTAGTCGACCACCAACTTGTTCTGCGTGCCCGACAGATCGAGCACGTCCAGCAGCTGGCCGGCCCGCTTGTCGACCTCGTCGCCCGGCAGGCCACGC
The DNA here is from genome assembly GCF_053612065.1 of Streptomyces sp. NPDC054765. Lineage (NCBI taxonomy): Bacteria > Bacillati > Actinomycetota > Actinomycetes > Kitasatosporales > Streptomycetaceae > Streptomyces > Streptomyces sp. NPDC054765. The sequence continues at coordinate 10,093 of NZ_JBSHBP010000019.1, forward strand.
AACCGGCCTATGTAGCCGAGGAGTTCACGGCCCGAGAGCCGCTCGAAGAGCCGCAGCCCCTCGGGGAGCACCCCGATGCGGGACTTGACGGAGACCGGGTCCCGCCAGACGTCGTGCCCGCCGATCTCGACCAGCCCGGCGTCCGGCCGCAGCAGGCCCGTCACCATGGACAGGGTGGTGGTCTTGCCGGCGCCGTTGGGGCCGACCAGTCCGATGAAGCGGCCGGCGGGCAGCGTCAGATCGATGCCGTTCACGGCGATCTGCTCGCCGAACTTTTTCCACAGGCCCTGGATGCGTACGGCGGGCGGGCCGGCAGCGGCGCCCCCGGGGGCCGTGGCCGGCCCGCCCGGAGGAGCGGCCGTGGTGTGCTGCGGCGGTGCCGGCTCGGCCCGCTGATTGTTGTATTCCGGTTCGTTCGCCACCGGTCCTGCCCTTCGACGTCCCCGCAGGGGCCGTCCTGACCCCCGTCCGGCATTCCACGATAAGGGCAGGGACGGACGGCGCCGGGGTGGTGGACGCCCCCGGGACAAGGGGATTGGACCGGTCCGGGTCAGCGCCCCCGGACCGCGGCCGCGTCCCGTGCGCAGGCGTACGCGAGCGGGCTGATCAGCTCCTCGGCGTCCGGCAGCCAGCGGTTGGTGGCGGTGGGGCGGCGTGCCCACTGCACCGAGCCGTGCGTCCCCACCCGGGTCGGCGGGGCGGCGATGTACTCGCCCTCGCCGCGGCAGACCAGATCGAGGGCGGCCGGCGACCAGCCCAGATTCCGTACCAGCGCCGGGACCTTCGCCGAGGCACCGGGAAGGACGAGGAAGAGCATCCGGCGGTCGGGGGTGCGGGTCACCGGGCCGAGCGGCAGCGCCATCCGCTCCATACGGGCCAGCGCCAGGCAGCCCGCGGTCTCCGGGACATCCAGCGCCTCGAACGTCCGGCCCGTCGGCAAAAGGATCGAGGCCCGCGGCTGCTTGCTCCACATACGGCGGACGGCGGTCGCGCTGCCGCTGGCCTGTCCGGCCCAGCCGGGCGCGGTGGGGTGCGCGCCCGGCGCTGCGCAGTCGCCGGCGCGGCACGAGCAGCGCGGCGTCTCGCCGTCGTGCTCCAGCCATGCGCCGGGGAACACGTCCCAATGCCGTTCTTCGGCGTAACGCACCGCAGTGTCGAGCAGTTGCTCGCCGCGCTGCTTGGGGATCTGCGGGGCTCCTGTGACTTTGATGGTGTCTTCCACGCAGAGGACAACTCCCGGTGTCACCAAGGGTTACGGCCGAATGGGTGACCCCCCGGCGCATCGTTCTCGCACGTGGGGCGCATGGGTGCACCGGTGGGGGCGCGTATGCGGACGGGGTCCGGGGAGCGGGTAGCCACCTGCGTGACGGGCGGAGAGGCCGCCCGGCGGCAGCCCGAAGTGCACCCGGGGGGACCCGGCACGGCGGCGCCGCGGTCTGTGCACGGCACCGCGCACCCTTCCTACTCGTGAACGAGCGCTTCGCACCGGGGATGCTCCGGACAGGGCCCAAAACGCTCACAAGTGAGCATCCGCTGCAAAGTGCGTATCACTCCGATCTCTCCTATCGCGCATATCCAGGATCTCTCGGATATCCGGCATATTCACGGGGAATCGATCACGAGGAACGGCGTTCGCCGGTGAACGCGCAGCAGTACACAGGGGGTACAAGCATGGCCGCCAGGCCACTCGTCGCACGGCAGCCCAACGAACGGCTGCAGGCGCTGATCCAGGAAGCCGCCTGTTCCAACGCGGGGCTCGCCCGCCGCGTCAACATGTGCGGGGCGGAACACGGTCTCGACCTCCGCTACGACAAGACCTCCGTGGCCAGATGGCTGCGCGGACAGCAGCCGCGGGGCCGGGCTCCGGCCGTCATCGCGGAGGCGCTGGGGCGCAAGCTGGGGCGCACGGTCACCATCGACGAGATCGGGATGGCCGACGGCAAGAACCTCGCGTCCGGGGTGGGGCTGCAGTTCTCGCCGACCGTCCTCGGGGCGATCGAGCAGGTCTGTGAGCTGTGGCGCAGCGATGTCGGGCGACGCGACTTCCTCAGCGGCTCCACGGTCGCGGCCTCGGCGCTGGTCGAGCCCAGCCGCGACTGGCTGATCACCGGCGCGGACAGCCAGGTCGCCCGGAACGCCGGCGCCCGGGTCGGGATCTCGGACGTCGACGCGGTCCGGGCCATGACCACGGCGCTCAGCGAACTCGACCACCGCTTCGGTGCCGGGCATGTCAGGCCGGTCGTCGTGCACTACCTCAACAGCGTGGTGTCGGGGCTGCTGGCGGGTTCGTACCGTGAGTCCGTCGGGCGCGAACTCTTCGCCGCCGTCGCGCGGTTGACGGAGCTGGGCGGCTACATGGCCGTCGACACCGGCCAGCCCGGCCTGGCCCAGCGCTACTACATCCAGGCGCTGCGGCTGGCCCAGGCGGCCGGTGACCGCGGCTACGGCGGCTATGTCCTGGCCGCGAGCATGAGCCATCTCGCCGCCTCGCTCGGCAACCCCCGGGAGATCGCCCAGCTCGCCCGCGCCGCCCAGGAAGGCGCCCGCGGCCATGTCACCCCCCGGGCGGAGGCGATGTTCTGCGCGGCGGAGGCCCGCGGCCACGCCCTGATGGGCGACGGCCGGGCCTTCCAGGTGGTGGCCGGCCGGGCGGCCGCGGCGATGGAGCGCGCCGACGCGGCCGCCGAAGCGGGCGACGACCCGGTCTGGATCTCCCACTTCGACCAGGCCTATCTGGCCGATGAACTCGCCCACTGCCACCGGGACCTGGGGCAGCCGGGGCCCGCCGCGCAGCGTGCGCAGGAGGCACTGGACGGGCATCCGGCCGGCCGGGCGCGGCGCCGGGCCATCGGTCTGCTGCTGCTGGCCGGCGCCCAGGCGCAGCAGCGGGAGGTGGAGCAGGCCTGTCATACGGGCACCCAGGCGGTGGAGCTGCTGAGCGGGCTGCGTTCGGACCGGGGGGCGGAGTACCTGGAGGACTTCCAGCTGCGCTTGGAGCCCTTCCGGGACGAGCCGGTCGTCAGGGAATTCAGCGCCCGGCTGGAGCTGCGGGCCACGGCGGCCTGAGTAGCGGCCTGAAGGGGCGGTCTGAGCGGCGGTCTGAAGGGCGCGCCAGGGAGCGGGAAGGCGCCGCACCACGGGAGCGGCGGCGGCGAGGCGGTGGCGGGGGCCGCTTTGTCATACGACGCCGGGTTTGTCGTACGGCGCCGGGCGGGCCGGTGACCGGGGCCCGCCCCGCGGCGTTCCGGGGGCGGGCAGGGGTGGTGACCAGGCGACGTGGTCGAACGTTGCTGCGACCCGGTAGCGTGCAGCCGACGATTCCGTAGGTCAGCACGTTGGTAGGAGTCACGGTGACGCAGAGCGGACAGGGTCACGACCCGCAGAATTCTGCGGCCGGTCCCGCGCGAGAGGGCATTGTGCTGCCCGCCAACGGTGAGCCGTGGGTGCCCGACCAGCAGGCCGCGCCGCCGGCCGGCCAGCCGTGGGGCCAGCCCTGGGGGCCGGGTCAGCAGCAGGCCGCCCCCGGCCCGCAGCCGTACGGCGAGGCGCCCGCCCAGGGGCAGCCGCCCGCCCCGCAGCAGGGGTACGGGCAGGGTCAGCAGCAGACGTACGGCCAGAGCCCGCACCAGGGCTACGGCCAGAGCCCGCAACAGGGTGGCGACCAAGGTCAGCAGCAGGGTTATGTCCCGGCCCAGGCACAGGACCACCAGGCGCCCCAGACTCCCCAGGCTCCCGTGCCGCAGCAGCCGCAGGGCGGCCAGGGCTACCCGGCTCCGCCCCAGGGGCCGCCGCCGGTGCCGCCGCTGCCGCCCTCGATGCCGCCGCAGGCGCCCCAGCAGCCGGGCGCGCCGCTGCCGCCGGCCGGTTCGGCCGTATCGGCCGCCGAGGAGACGGCGCTCATGCCGCACGCGGTACCGCCCGGCCAGGGCGCGCCCGGCGTGCTGTCGCCCGAGGGCGGGCAGTACGGCACCGGACAGCAGTCCCCGCAGCAGCCGTACGGGCAGCAGCCCCAGGGGCCCTCCGGAGAGCTGGTGCGGGCGACCCCGCAGACCGGTGCGCCGCTGCCGCCCGCCGCGAACGATGCGGAGGCCACCGCGCTGATCTCCCCCTTCGACGCGCAGCCCGGCGGCCCCGGCGCCGCGCCGCTGCCGCCCGAGGCGTCCGCACGGCCCGAGACGCCCGACGAGTCCACGACCATGCTGCGCGCGATCAAGCCGAACCAGAACAGACCCCAGGGACAGGGCCATGACCAGGGCCAGGGTCGGTCGCAGCCGATGCCCGGAGCCCAGGGCGCGGGCGACGCGGAGGCCACCCAGCTCATCCCGCCGGTCGGCGCCGGTGCGCCGCCCCCGCCGCCCGGCGCGCCGTACGGCGTCCGTCCCGGCGCGCCCGGCGACCGCCCCACCCCCGCCGAGTTCGACGGCCTGTTCCGCGACGGGCCGGGTGTGCCCGGACAGCCCGGTGCCCCGGACGCCACCGCCCAGCTGCCCCGCTTCGAGGACCAGGGACGGCCGCCCTACGGCCAGCAGGCCCCGGGGCAGGGCCAGGGCCAGCAGTTCCCGCCCGGCGACGGTTACGGCCGGCAGGCCTCGTACGGCGACGACGGTGGCGGGCACCGCCGCCGGCTCGCCCCGGCCGCGATCGTCGGCATCGTCATCGTGGCGCTCGCGGGTGCCGGTCTCGGCCTCGGCTGGGCGTTGAGCGGCGGAGGCAGCGACGACAGCGCGAAGAAGCAGGGCGCGGGACCCGCCACGACGAAGGCTGCCAAGGACTCCGGGCAGCCGAAGGCGTCCGCCGACCCGGCCGTGGCCCAGGCCAAGGGCCTGGACGCGCTGCTGGGTGACAGCAACAACAGCCGCTCCTCGGTGATCGGCGCCGTCAACAGCATCAAGTCCTGCAGCAACCTCGGCGGTGCGGCCAATGACCTGCGGGCCGCCGCCGGCCAGCGCAACGACCTGGTCAAGCGGCTCCAGCAGCTGCCCGTCGACAAGATCCCGAACCACGACGCACTGACCGCCGCGCTGAGCAAGGCCTGGCAGTCCTCGGCCGCCGCGGACAACCACTACGCGGCCTGGGCCGGCCAGGTCGGCAATAAGAAGGGCTGCCACAAGGGCAAGCCCCGGCTCAGCGGGCAGGCCGCCCAGGGCAATGCGGCCAGCGGTCAGGCGACCACGGCCAAGCAGCAGGCGGCGCAGATCTGGAACCCGCTCGCCCAGAAGTACGGGCTGACGGAGCGCCGCCCCGAACAGCTCTGAACGGCGGCCGGGGCGGGCGCCACCAGGCTCACCGCCCCGCCCCGCCTGCCCTGCCGGGTGCGCCGGCTCCGGCCGGCCGGCCGCCCGCTCAGCTGTCCGTACGCCGCCGCTCCAGCGTCTCGGCGACGTTCACGAAGCCGTCCTGGGCGGAGACCAACTCGCCGTCCCGTACGACCTGGTAGGTCACCATCCCGTTCACGATGCGCGGGAAGTCCTGGACGGCCAGCATGTCGCTGTCCCGCCAGCGCAGCTTCGGGGTCAGTCCGCCGGTGTCGATGGCGTGGTCGCCGCGGTCCAGGGTCGTCTGCAGGGCGTGCGAGGTGATGTCCTCGACCCCCGCGTCGTCGAGCTGCCCGATCAGGGCGCGCAGCACGGTGTAGGCGATCCAGGTCGTCTGGACGCCCTGGTCGGCCGGGTCGATGCGGTTGTCGCCGAAGGCGAAGTCGTTGATGACCTCGCGCATCGGATTCCAGCGCGGATCATGGGCGACCGGATACCAGCCGGTGATGTCCGCGTCCTCCAGCGGCCCGGAGGTGCCGCCCGTACGGTTCAGCAGTGACTGGCCGACGCTGCCCAGGACGGAGGCGACCTGGACCTTGGGGCTTTCCTCCTGCAGCCGCCGGAACGAGTCGAAGAACGTGTCCGTGTGGTCGCCGAGCGAGGCGGTCACACAGGAGCCCGGCGCCTTTCCGCCGGCCGCCGCCGTGCCGTAGAGGGCCGGATCGGCGCCCACGCCGTCCAGCGCGCGGTGCACCTCGGACGAGTAGTCGGTACCGTCCTCGGGCGCCTTGATGTCCTTGGCCGGGTGCCGACTGCCGCTCTCCAGGCCGGAGTTGAGCAGCGAGGGCATCTGGTCACCCTGGATGGTGTCCGGGCGGACCAGCGCGACGCGCTTGCAGTCGCGGGCCAGCTGGCGGCCGTTCCCGGCGAGCAGGGAGGCCTGGCCGCCGTTGACGGGGTAGGAAAGGGGGCTCTCGAACTCCTCGTCCGAGGCGCCGTAGCCGCCGATGAAGGGGATGCCCTTGACCTCCAGCGGCGACATGAACGAGCGGCCGAACTGGCTGTACGAGCCGACGACGGCGACCGCGCCCTCGTCCACCGCGCGCTGGGCGCAGTGCGCCGCGGTCACCGAGTCGTTGTGCTCGTTGCAGGTCAGCACCTTCAGCTGATGGCCCTTGATGCCGCCTCGGGAGTTGACCCAGCGGGCGTAGGCCTGCGCCATCGCCGGCATACCCGGCATATTGGTCGCATTGGTCGCCTCGGGGGCCCAGGTCATCACCGTGACCGGCGCCTTCCCCCCGGAGCCCGCAGCGGCCCCGGCGAGGGAGCCGCAGCCCGAGAGCAGTGACGCGAGAGCCGCCGTGCATACCGCCGCCGACACGGTCGCGACCGCGGGGGCGGAGGAGAAGGGGCGGGGGAAGGAGCGTCGCCGTCCGGTCATGGCACAGCAGCCTTCCGGCCTGCCCGGAACGGGTTGGTGACGACGTGGCAATGGCCGGTGACGTAGAGGTGAACTCCGGGGGGCCGCTTGAGATCGTTGGTGAAGAACGTACGATCCATTGCTGTGCAAGGTTCGGAGAAGTCTTCCCGTCGCGGCCGCCGCTCGACCACCATGGGCGGTATGCCACTCAACGACATGCCGTGGTGGCGCTGGCGCAGCAATGTGCGCTCCGCGCTGCACATGCTCTCCGACCCGGCCTTCCAGCAGGAGGCCTGGCTGACCGGCCTGCCCGGGTACGGAGATGTCACCGACGCCGTCTACCGGCTCGTCGAGGACACCTGGCTGGACAACTGGTCCGCCGAGAAGTACGTCGGCACGATCTTCCGGGACTCCCAGGAGGCCCAGCTCGTCGATGCCGCCGTGCTCCGGGTGCTGCGGATCATGCACCAGGTCGGCGCGGACGCCCCGGTGACCGCGTACATGGCGCACCAGGGCTGGCCGGAGGCCGTCCATGCGGCCCGTGAGGCCCATGTGCAGCTGGCGACCGCGGACGGCGAGGACCCCGATGCCGCGCCACGCTCGCTGGAGGCGCTGGCCATCATGACCGGTCAGGCGGACGCCCCGGCCTGACCTGCCCGGCAGATGTGCGACCCTATGAGGTCATGAGCGAGTCGCAGCCCACCCAGCCCGGTCAGCACGATCGGAACGATCAGTACGTCCTCACCCTGTCCTGCCCGGACAAGCAGGGGATCGTGCACGCCGTCTCCAGCTACCTCTTCATCACCGGCTGCAACATCGAGGACAGCCAGCAGTTCGGCGACCGCGACACCGGGCTGTTCTTCATGCGGGTCCACTTCAGTGCGGACACCTCGGTGAGCGTCGACAAGCTGCGGGCCAGCTTCGCGGCGGTGGGCGACTCGTTCGGCATGGACTGGCAGATCCACCGGGCCGACGAGAAGATGCGGATCGTCCTGATGGTGTCCAAGTTCGGGCACTGCCTCAATGACCTGCTCTTCCGCTCCCGGATCGGCGCGCTGCCGGTAGAGATCGCGGCCGTGGTCTCCAACCACACGGACTTCGCCGAGCTGGTCGGCTCGTACGACATCCCCTTCCATCACATTCCGGTCACCCGCGACTCCAAGGCCCAGGCCGAGGCGCAGCTGCTGGAGCTGGTGGCGGCGGAGAACGTCGAGCTGGTGGTGCTCGCCCGCTATATGCAGGTGCTCTCCGACGATCTGTGCAAGGCGCTGTCCGGCCGGATCATCAACATCCACCACTCCTTCCTCCCGAGCTTCAAGGGCGCCAAGCCGTACCACCAGGCGCACGCCCGCGGTGTGAAGCTGATCGGTGCCACCGCGCACTACGTGACCGCCGACCTCGACGAGGGGCCGATCATCGAGCAGGAGGTCGAGCGCGTCGGTCATGAGGTCACACCGGACCAGCTCGTGGCGATCGGCCGGGATGTCGAGTGCCAGGCGCTGGCACGCGCGGTGAAGTGGCACAGCGAGCGGCGGGTGCTGCTCAACGGCAGCCGGACGGTCGTCTTCGGGTAGGCGCCGGTCAGGGCCCGCCCGGCCGGCACGGAAGGCCGGACCGGCCGGGTGAGGGGGCCTGTCGGGCCCGGTGAGGGGGCCTGTCCGGCCCTGATCCGCTGCCGGGCCCCGGCTCAGAGGCGGGACAGCGACGCGGTCGCGAAGAGCACATCGCGGATCGCGTCGCGTTCGCCGCGCTGGCCCGCGGCGGCCTCCTCGGGGGAGATGTGGCCGGCGGCGAGCTGGCAGAACTCGGCGCTGTCCAGCGCGATATGCGCGACCGTGCGGTCCGGGGTGCCGAGGGCGGCCGGCGAGTCCAGCGCTATGTACCAGTGGCCGCCGCCGTTGCCCTCGATCTCCAGATGGAGCGTACGGCCCGGGGCGCCCGCCTCGACCAGCCGCTGCGGCGGCGCGGCGAGCCCGGCCCGCCGACGGCCGGCCAGCGCGCTGGGCAGCAGCCGGGCGGCGAGGTCGACCATCCGGTGGAGATGCGCGGCGGCCGGGGGCACATACGGATAGTCCACCGCCTCCGCGATATCGCCGGCATGCACCCAGCACTCGAAGGCGCGGTCCAGGAAGGCGTCGCGCAGCGTGAGCCGGAACGCCCCGTACGGCACGGCGAGTTCGGCGACCTTGTCGCCGGCGAACGACACCTGCCGTATCAGCGCATAGCTCTGGTCGCGCCATGGTGCATGGAGGGCGAGCGGGCTGCGCTCCTCGTCCGGCGCCCGCCAGAACGTTTCCGTACGGACGAGAGGGCCCGGGGTGCCCGGCGGGGCGGCCGTGCCGAGCGGGTCGGGCAGCCCGAGTGCCGTCGCGACCAGGCCGTCCACGGCCATCAGATGCCCTATGACGCCGGCGACGGTGGTTTCCCGCTCGACCGGGCGCTCGCCCTCGAACCAGCGCAGCCGCACCGGAGCACGCCACTCCGCCTCGCCCATGTCCCGCAGCAGCGCGTCGAGTTTGGCGGTCTCCGCGTCGTACGGCGTCGCCCACTCGGGCACCGGGATACGGGCCGGGCGGCGGCCGAGACAGCCCTCCAGCACACGGGAGCGCAGCAGCGGATCGAGGTCGAGGCTGTCGGCGGGGTGCAGCAGTCCGACGGCGTCGCGCAGCCGCAGCGCTTCGTCCGCGCAGGAGGCGCAGTCGGTCAGATGCGCCTCGACGGCGGCCGTCTCCTCGGCGGAGCAGGCCGACAGTGCCCAGGCGCCGAGCAGCGACTTGAGGACCCGGTGCGGCGGGCCGGGCGGCGTCACGGGGAGGGGCGCGGGAGCGGGCAGTCCGCTCACGGGCCCGGCTTCCGGTTCGCGGGGGCCGCCGCCGGTGTCGTCCACCGGCTCGGGGACGACTGCGGGCGGGGCGTCCGGGAGCGGGCCGTGGTCCTCGGCGGCGGTGCGTGGTGAGGGTATCCGCGGCCGTTCACCGGGGCTGTCCGGCAGCGCGTGGCCGTCCCACTCGTCCGGGCCGTTCACAGGGCCCGTCCATGGCCCGGACCGGGTGGTGCGGAGGTACCCGGGCCGGTGTGCCGGGTGTGCGGCGGGCGTGGTCCGCGGGGAGCGTGTGGTGTCTGCGGCGCATGGGGTGAGGCGGATCCGGCGCGCGGGGTGGACGCGGCGCGGTGGGCGGGCGGCAGGGCCTGGTGGTTGTGGGCGGTGGACAGCAGTTGCAGGCCCAGGCGGAGCCGACGCCGGGCCTCGTCCTCCGTGACACCGAGGTCGGCGGCGGTCTGGCGGTAGTCCCGGCGCTGGAAGTAGGCCAGCTCCAGGGCGGCCCGCAGGGGTGCGGGCATGGACGTGACGATGAAGTCGGCGCGGGCGGCGGTGGAGGCCTCGCGGATCTTCTGCTCCATTTCGGCGGGCGCGGGGGCGTCGGGCCCGCAGTCGCGTGCCGAGGCGGCCTCGGTCTGGCGCAGCCGATGGACGGCCTGATGGCGGGTGACGCCGGCGACCCAGGAGCGCAGCGGGCCCTGCTTGGGGTCATAGGAATCCGGGTGCTCCCAGACGTAGGCGAACACTTCGCGGGTGACGCGGTCGGCGGCGTCCTCGTCGTCCAGGACGCGGTAGGCGAGGCTGTGCACCAGAGAGGCGAAGCGGTCATAGAGCTCGCCCAGCGCGGCCGCCTCGCCGTGGGCGAGCCGCTGCTGCATCCGTCTGTCCCACCGCGGTGGGGCGTCGTGTCCCATCGGATCCCCATCCCTGCCCGTCGCCTCCGGGCTCACACCTCGGCCATCACTCCTGCACCCGCGCGCGGCTCGGATCCGTGTGCACCCTCACCGCCGTCCACCGTGCCATCGAATGTAATGCGCGGGTCTGACAACGCACGCTCCTTTGCGGCAAACCGAGCCCTGAGAAGTACGGGGATGGTAAAGCCCTGACGACGGATGCCCGCGCTTTGTGGTGATAATGCCCGATCACGACTGATCGATGTGGATCGTTCATGTCCGTATGGGGCGATGTGTTATCCGTGTGTGACCGAATGTCGGCGAAGGACGGGCGTCGCAGGGGCATAGCCTTAGGCGGACGGCCTGTTGCGCCAAGGATTCGGAAGAGTTTCAGGGGAGAGGGGCCGGGCAGTCGAGGCGGGGGAGGATGAGTTCCGGATGCGGTCCGTGTTCATCCGGTACGAAAGCGAGCGAAAGGCTTCGAGCGCGTGTCGTTGAAGGTGGCAGAGGACGAAAAGGGCCCGTGGGCCGTACTCCAGGTGTCCGGTGAAATGGACCTGGTCACGTCACCCGCGGTGCGCCAGCATGTGCACGACGCGGTGGCGGACGGCCGGAGATCTCTGGTGCTCGATCTCTCCGAGGTGCGGTTCTGCGATTCCAGCGGCGTCGGCGTGCTGATCGCCGCCCGTCGTCTGATGCGCTCCTGTCAGGGGCGGCTGCGGCTGATCCTCCCCGCTCAGGGCGCCGTGGACGGCTCGCACGTCAACCGCGTGCTGGCCGCTCTGGGCGTGCGCCGGCTCTTCGAGGTCTACCCGGACCTGCGCACCGCCGTCGACGAGGCCGCCGCACCGCTCTCCGCCTGACATCCCCGGCCCCGGCCCCGGTCCCGGCCTGACGCCCCCGGTCTCCACCTGAGACCTCGGTCTCCGCCGGGCACCTCCGGGACGCGGCCCCCGACAGGAAGCCCCGCCCCCGGGAAGTCCCCTCGGGAAGTCCCCCGGAAGTCCCTCCCGGGATGCGCCCCTTCTTCCCCTTCTTCCTCACCCGAGCCATGCCGCTCACCTTCCCTCCCCGCGCGGAAGCGATCTACCCCGCTCCGTAAGGGAATTCCGCCCGCACGACGAAGCCGCCGTCGGAGGTGTGCCGCGCCTCCAGCGTCCCGCCGAGGCTCTGGGCGCGCTCGCGCAGCCCCACCAGACCGTGTCCGCCCCCGGGAAGCGCGGGGACCGTCGCCGTCGCGTCCGGCGGCCCGTTCCGTATCTCCACCCGCAGCCCGTGCGCCGTACGGCCCTCGCCGGCCGCCTCCGCCCCGTCCGCGCCCTCACCCCGGACCGTGTCCACCGGATCCACCCGCACCCGCACCCGCGCTCCGGGGGCGTGCTTGCGGATGTTGGTGAGCGCCTCTTGGACCGTACGGAACGCCGCCCGCTCCACCGTCTTCGCGCCACCGGCACCGCCACCGCCACCGGCACCGGCCACCACGCCGCCCTCGTACGTCACGTCCAGCGCGCTCATCTCGATCAGCCGCGGCAGTTCCTCCAGATCGGGCTGGGGCGCCAGGCCCCGCGCCTCCGCCGCCTCGCCGCCGTCCGCCCGCAGCACGCCCACCATGTGCCGCAGCTCCTCCAGCGTCCGTACGGACAGCTCGCGGATCGTCCTGGCACCCGCGCGCGCCTCCGCGTCCTCCGTGCTGACCTGCACGGCACCCGCCTGCAGGCTGATCAGGCTGACCTGGTGGGCCACCACGTCATGCATCTCACGGGCGAGCCGGGCGCGTTCGGTGGTCTTGACCCGGTCCGCGAGCAGCCGGTCCTCGCGGCGCAGGCTGCGGGTCAGATCCTCGACGCGGGACGCCAGTTCCCGGCGGGTGCGCACCAGCAGGCCCAGGGCGATCGGCGCGGCCGAGGTCACGCTCGCGTCGATCAGCACCAGGGTGTTCTCGCGGTACGCGGTGAGTTCGAAGTCGGAGATCGGATACGGCAGGAAGTGCGCGGCGATCAGCAGCAGCGCGCAGATCGCGAGCCGGGCCCGGCCGGGCCGGCGGGCGGCCAGTGTGTAGAGCGCGATCATCGGCGCGAACCAGATGTAGCCGATGTAGAGCCCGGGGAGGGTGACGAGGAAGACCAGCAGCGGCAAGCGCCGACGCATCAGCAGGGCCGCCGCGGCCACCACCGAGACGCCCAGCTCCAGGTCGAACTCGACACCGTTGACCAGCATCGCGTCGGCGACCGCGAGCAGCACCGGGACCGCCGGCGGAGCAGCCCGGCGCAGCCGCCGCCCCACCGCCCCGCGCCCCACCGCCCGCCGCACCCCGGCACCGCGTCCCGCCGCCCCGGGGCCGGGCGTCCGCAGGCCGCCGCTTTTGCCGCGCCCGCCGCCGGCTCTCACCACGCCCCCCGGGGACCGCCCGCCACCAGACCCGCGCGGTCGGCGACGATGGCCGCCTGGATGCGGTTTATCCCGCCCAGTTTGCCCAGCAGGGCGCGCACATGGTCCTTGACCGTACTGGGGGCGAGCCCCATCCGGTCGGCTATCTGGGCGTTGCCCAGTCCCTCCCCGAGCAGGGCGAGCACCTCCGACTCCCGCGGAGTCAGCCCGCTCACCGCCCGGTTCGCGGCTGCCTGGTCCTCGGCGGTCAGATAGCCCCCGATCACCGCCCGGGTGACGCCCGGGTCGAGCACACTGCCACCCGCCGCCAGCGTCCGTACGGCCCGTACGAGTTGTTCCGGATCGGAGTCCTTGAGCAGAAATCCGGCCGCGCCCTCGCGCAGCGCCGCCGTCAGATACTCCTGGGCGTCGAAGGTGGTCAGCATCGCCACCGCGGGCGGCACCGGCGCGGCACGCAGCCGGCGCAGGACGGTCAGCCCGTCCACGTCCGGCATCCGGATGTCCAGCAGCACGACGTCGGCCGCGCACCGCAGTACGGTCTCCACGGCCTCGGCGCCACCGCAGTCCGCGACCATCTCGATGTCCGGGTCGGTCCCCAGAATCATCCGCAGTCCGGATCTGACGAGCCGCTCGTCGTCCACCACAGCGACACGGATCACCGGCCGCCCCTTTCTCCTTCGCACCCACCCCAGTCGGCGGAACCACCCGGCGCTGCGCGGTTCCGCTTCCCTGTCACACGGGACCGCCGCTCGGCGGGCCCGCACCCCCGCCGAGCGGCGGGGGTGAGCCCGCGACCTCTGGAGGATGCCGCGGGTACGCTCCCGCGGGCAGAGTTGTTCACATGCTGCACCACTGAAGAGGCCACAAGCCCAGGACGCGTTGCAGTTCACATCGGCGGCCGCCGCGACCCCCACACGCGGCGGCCGCTTCGCGCGTGCGGGGGCGTTCCGGAGGGGGATCTCCCCCGCACGCCCGGAAAGCGCCCCGGTGATTCCTCAAAACCCCAGGTCAAGTGGGGTTTCGTCGTTTCCTGGCCGCATCTTTCGGCTATGGGCGACCCGTACGGCGTCCCGCAGCGCGGCGCTGAGCTGAGCCGACAAAAACCGCAACTGCCGCGCGTCCACGGCCGGGTCGTCGATCAGCGCCTGTGCATGGTCCAGGAGTCCGGCTCCCATCCTGAGTTGGATCGCCTCGATCCGGTCGGCGCGCCTGGAGACGGGGCCGTCGTCCCGGTCCGTGAGGAGGTAACAGGGTTTGCCGTCGGTTCCGGTCCAGGGGGGCAGGCGGGGGGTGGGAGGCGTGGGAGGCGTGGGGGGCGTGGGAGGCGTGCTCATCGGGCGGCCTCCGGTTGTGCGTTGTGGTCCTGGGGCCGAAGGCGGCAGCGGACGGGGAGTCCGTGCGTCACGTAGGTCTGCTTTCGTCGGGTGGGCATGCCCCGGCCGCCCGGCGTGGCGGCGGGGTCCGTCGTTCCTGACGGTGCGGCCACGTTAGGCAGCGGCCCGCGGGCCGGACAGTGACGTGCCGTGCCACTTTCTGCGGGAGCTGGGACGCCACGTCCTACCTACCCGTCGAGGCCGAGCCGGTCGGCGAGTTCCGTGAGCGGAGAGGTGCGCCGTCGCTCGCGGTTGCGGAGGTCGGCCACCAGCCGGCGGCTCGTGGAGTGATAGCGCATCCACTCCGGTGCGGTGCGCTCAGCGGTCAGCAGGGCCTGGAGCGCGCCGTCGTCCTTGTGCAGATCGGAGAAGGCCAGGGCACGGTCCACGTGGAACCGCGCACGCCAGGTCGGCGGCAGCGCGTGCAGCTCGGGCACGGTGCGCGACGCGCGCAGCGCCTCGGCGCTCTCCTCCATCTCCACCAGGAAGTTGACCTTGGCAACGCCCACGTTGGTCGGGCCGAACGGCGTCGCGTAGTCGAGGCGGTCCGTGCCGATCCCGGCCGCTGCCGCACTCGCCAGGGCGAGCAGGTCCCGTACGGTGTCGCGCCGCTCCAGACGGACCGCGGCCGTTGCCGCGCGGAGCAGCAGGATGCCCCACAGGGCCAGCTCGACCGGCGGGGAACGGAATCCGGGCTCGATGCGTTCGGCGGCGTGCAGCGCGACCCGTTCGGCGTCGGCCAGCCGCCCCTGCTTGGTGAGCACCCAGGCAAGGCTGGAGAAGCCGACGGTCTCCAGGTGAGGGTCGTCTCCCCTGACCGCCGCCGCCATCGACCGTTCGAGGGCGGTGAAGGCAGCGTCCTCCTTGCCCAGCGCCGTCAGCGTGGTCGCGGCGACCTGATAGGCCTCGGCCAGCACCGAGTGGGCCGCGGCGGCCTCGGTCCCGGTGGTGGCGCGGGCGGCTGCCTTGGCGTCCCTGATCAACTGCGGCAGCAGCGCCCCGATTTCCGCCATCCGGCCGTCGCGTCGAATGCGCTGCGTCGACCGCAGGGAGGCCTGCAACGCCGCGATGCCGGGGGGATCCTCCGGGTCCGGATCGTCGCCCAGCAGGTCGGACACCGGCGAGATGGCCTGGCGCAGCGCCAGGACGGAGGGCTGTTCGCCCTCACTGCGCACCTCGAAGGTGGCAGGCTGCCCGACGAGCGCGGACGGTTCCACGTCCAGGGCTCTGGCCAGCGCGTTGAGCGTCGTCAGCCGTGCCGTCCGGCGTACGCCCTGTTCGAGTTTGCGGACGATGTCGACGCACAGACCCGCCCGCTCGGCGAGGCCCTCCTGCGTCAGCTTCCGCCGTGCGCGCAGCCGGGCGATGCGCTCACCGATGCCGGGTTCCTCGTACAACTCCATGGCCACCCCCGCGGGAAGGACGTAGCGACCACGCTACGCCCGTGCGCGGCGGGCCCCGCCCCTACAGCCCCCCGTTCCGCCCCACCGCCGCCGCCCGGACCCCCTCCGTCCGCGCCCCTCCGTACGGGCCGGAGCCGACGCCGGTGGCCAGTACGACCACCGAGGTCATGGCCGCCAGGGCGTAGGCCGTCGTGGCGAGCGACAGGGCGCCCTCGGGGGTCTCGAAGGAGCGGTTGAAGAAGTCCGTCACGGTCAGCCAGACGACCGTCCGCACCGTCACGTACAGCTCCAGCGCCGCGAACACCAGCAGCGCGCCGCGCACTTCCCGCCGGCCGCGGAAGGCCAGCACGCCGAGGACGAAGAGCACGAGCACCGATCCGACGGTGGTGAACTCGCCGGGTGCCGCCAGGTCGAGGGCGCCCCGTACCGCACCGTCGACCACGCCGCGCAGATAGTGGCCCGCGTTCACCCCGGGGGTCGTCAGATCGCGGACGGCCCAGCCGATGCGTGCCAGGCCCATCAACACGAACAGCACCCCGCAGATCCGGGACGAGCGGCGCCACCAGGCTTCCGGGGCGTCCGCCCCCCGCGCGGGCGGGTGTTCGCCGCGCCGGCGCTCGGTGGCCGGGAACAGCGCGAAGAGTACGACCAGCGCCACCAACAGCCCCAGACCGCGGGTGGCGAGCACCCAGCCGCCCAACGGGTCGTGGCGGTACTGGTCGACGTAGGCGGTGTCGAGGAATCCCACGCCCTCCCGCAGGGAGACGGCGAGGAGTACGAATCCGGACAGCAGCGCCGCGGAGCGCGCCACCCGCCGCTGCGCCAGAGCCAGCCCGGCGATCACCAGGAACGCGACGGTGAAGGCCCATTCGTAGGGGCCGAGGATCTGGGTCGCGGGAGAGGCGCCCGGGCTGAACAGGCCCTCCAGGAAGTCCCAGGCGTTGCCGTCCCCTTGGGCGATGCCATAGACCGTCCATGCGGCCAGGACGCCGGAGTAGAGGGCCAGGGACAGGGCGGTCGCGAGGTAGGCGCCGCTGTGCTCGGGGGCGGCCCGGCCCGGGTGGGGGCCGGGACGGACATCCACCGTTCCGCCGTCCTGCATCACCATGACCGACCCCCGATCCGCCTCTCGCAGCCGCCGTACCGGTCGTTCCCGTACGACAGCCTCACTGTGTCAAGGACGGCGGGAGAGCAGGTGGAGGTTCCACCCCGTGTGTCGTGGGGTCCGTACGTCCCGTGGCCCGGTTCGGTGATCAGCGCACATGCCGGGCGGTGGCCGCGATGAAGTCCCGTATGCCCTGGCGGGTGGTGGCCCGCAGTGCGGTGAGGGCCTCCCGGTCGGGGGCCCAGTGCAGCTCGGTCGTCGCCGCCATCACCTGCTCGCTGCTGTCGAGTATCTCCGGATCGTCGGTCACCATCTGGGCCCGGAACATGGCCTCTTGGGCCGTGTAGCGGGTCTTGTACACCTCCTCGCGCAGTTCCGGGGAGTCCTCGTCGCAGCGGTCCTCCTCGTTGCGGACGAACCAGCGGTGGACGAGGACCCGCCGGTAGTCCAGCAGCGCCCCCGCGTACGCGCAGTACGCATCGATCCGCTCCTGCCGCAGCCGCTCCGCGCGGGCGAACTGCTCGCTGCGCTCGGCCGCCCGGCTCTGGAAGAAGTGGGTGATGCCGGAACCCAGCAGGGTGCCTATGACGGCCACGACGCTTGCGACAACTGCCTCCATGGGAGCAGTGGATCACAGCGGCCCGAGGCGGCGTCAGGGGATGGGCGACCATGGCCGGTCCGTGCGGCGCGCCCTTCCGGAGGAGGGCCGGTGCGGCAAGATGGGGCCATGGGGACCACCGGGGGCGAGGGCCGACTGATCGGTGGCCGGTACCGCCTGGGCGTGCGGCTGGGACGTGGCGGAATGGGTACCGTCTGGCGCGCCACCGATGAGCTGCTGAGGCGTCAAGTCGCGGTGAAGGAGCTGTACTCGGACGAGGGGGCGACGGAGGCCGACGCGCGGGTGCAGCGCGAGCGGGCGATGCGGGAGGCACGGACGGTCGCCCGGATCACGCATCCCCATGTGATCGTCGTTCATGACGTCGTCGAGCAGGACGGGCGGCCGTGGATCGTGATGGAGCTGGTGGAGGGCCCGTCGCTGGCCGACCGGCTGCAAAGCGGCGGGCCGGTCGCGCCGCGCGAGGCGGCCCGGATCGGCGTCGCGCTGCTGGGCGCGTTGCGGGCCGCGCACGCCCTCGGGGTGCTGCACCGCGACATCAAGCCCGCCAATGTACTGATGGAGCCGGGCAGCGGCCGGGTCGTGCTCACCGACTTCGGTATCGCCCAGGTCCCCGGCGTCACGACGCTGACCGACGCCGGCGGCTTCGTCGGCTCGCCCGAATACACCGCGCCGGAGCGGATGGCCGGCCGCGGCACCGGCCCCGAGGCCGACCTCTGGTCGCTCGGGGTGCTCCTGTGCGTGGCGCTCAGCGGTGAATCGCCGTTCCACCGCGACTCATTGGGCGGTGTGCTGGATGCCGTCGTGTCCGACGCGATCGAACTCCCGGAGGCGGCCCGCCCGTTGCACGCCGTGGTGAATGGCCTGCTGGAGCGGGATACGGGGCGGCGCCTGGGGGCCGGCGAGACGGAGCGGCTGCTGCGCGGCTATCTGCGGTCGGGCCGGGCCCCGGAGCGCGGGCCGGACGGGCACGGGGGGCACGGCGGGCACGGCGGGCACGGGCCGGGCCGTGGCCATGGCCGTGGTCACCGTGGCGGTCACGGAGGCGGTCATGGAGGCGGTCATGGAGGCGGTCATGGAGACGGTCACGGTCACGGAGGTGGTGGGGTCGCGGGCCGCGCCGCGGAGGCGGAGGCGGTGGCGGGGGCGGGGCCCGGTGGCCCGCCGGGGCCGGGCCGCCCGGCCCGGCCGGGTGGGTCCCGCCCCGGCGAGCCGGTGGTTCCGCGCCCTCCCGGCCCCGACGTCCACGCCCCCCTGTACGACGGACCCGGCGACGGCTTACCCGGCGATCATCCGCCCGGCGACCACCCGCCCAGCGAGGACCCCTTGGCCACAGGTGCGCCGCCCGCGGCCCCGGCACGGCCGGGCCGGGCGTCCGCCGGAGGCCGGGCCGGGCGGCCGGGGAGACGGCCGGAAGGCCGAGGCCCGGCCGCACCGCTCCGTGCCGCGCTCGACGACCGGGCGCTGGCCGCGGCCGCCCGCCCGCACACCGGCCGCACCCGCACCGTCCTCCTGGTCGCGCTCGCGGCGGTGATGATCGGCGGCGCGGGCGCGGGCCTCGCCGTCCTGCTGATGCACCGGAGCGGGGCCGATGACGGCTCCGGCAGGCACAGCCGGCCCGGCCGGTCCCAGCAGGCCTCGGACGCCGGGCCGGCGCGGCCCACCGCCGCGCTCCCGTCGTCGCCGTCCCCCGGTGCCGCCCCCAAGCCCCCCAAGGCACCCAAAGTCCCCAAAGTCCCCGCCGGATATCGCCTCGTCCACGACCCGGCCGGCTTTGTGCTCGCCGTACCGGACGGCTTCACCCGCTCCCACGAGAGCGGCCGCCGCGTCTTCTACTCCTCCCGGGGCGAGCGGTTCCGGATCGGTGTCCAGCTGCAGAAGCGGGTGCCGGAGGGGCCGCTGAGCGCGATGCGTACGGCGGATGCGCAGGGCCCCGCCCACTACCGCGGCTACCGTCAGGGGCGGGTCACCGAGACCACCCACGACGGACTCCCCGCCGGGCGCTGGGAGTTCATCCGGGACGGTGGCGCGCAGGACGGTGGCACGCAGGGCGGCGGCGCGCAGGACGGTGGCACGCAGGGCGGCGGTGCGCAGACCGGTGGTGCGCAGACCGGTGGTGCGCAGACCGGCGGTGCGCGGGACGGCGGCCCCCGGTACATCTGCGACCTCAGCTGGGACGAGGGCGGCACGATGATCGACGTATGGATCTCCTCGCCGGCCGGCTCCCGCACCGAGGCCGCACGCCACCTCGGCGCCGCGCTCGACGCCTTCCGGCTGACCGGGGCGTGACCCCGGGCCTCCCGGTCGCCCCAGACCAGCGCCCTTGCGGCCAGCGAACACTGGCACGGTTGTGCGTACGGCGTGAAAACTCGTTACTCCCGGGTACACAAAGCGTCCGGGGAGGAATACGCTCGCCGACATGACGGACTCGCAGGACACCGGAACAGTCGCCTCCGCCGCCGACGAGGCCCCCGCCGAGGCCCCCGCAGCCCCCGCTCCCGCCGAGGCCCCCGCGGCGCCCACCGACGGCAACCCGGTCGCTCCGGTCCCGGCGGGCGTCCGTACCGCAGCGGACGTGGTCACCCCCGAGGTCGTCGCCCGGCTCACCCGTTGCGTGGTCGCCGGGGGGACCTCCCGTTCGAGCGCAGCCGGGAGTGGGGGAGGCCGTACCGCCAACCACACCCCGTTCACCGGGGAGAAGCTGGCCGATCTTCCCGAGTCCACCCCCGAGGACGTGGCCACCGCCTTCGAGCGGGCCCGCGCCGCCCAGGAACGCTGGGCCAAGGTCCCCGTCAAGCAGCGCGCCGCGGTCCTCCTCCGCTTCCACGACCTGGTGCTGCGCCGCCAGGCCGAGGTGCTCGACCTGATCCAGCTGGAGACCGGCAAGGCGCGGCTGCACGCCCATGAGGAGGTGCAGGCGGTCACCCTCACCGCCCGCCACTACGGCCGCAAGGCCCATGCCTACCTCAAGCCCAAGGCGCGCACCGGCGTCGTACCGACCCTCACCAAGGTCACCGAACTCCGCCGGCCCCGTGGCGTCGTCGGGCAGATCGCCCCCTGGAACTACCCCTTCGAGCTGTCCGTGGGCGACGCCCTGCCGGCCTTCGTCGCGGGCAACGCCGTCGTCATGAAGCCCGACACGGAGACCGCGCTGACCGCGCTGTGGGCCCGTGAGCAGCTCATCGAGGCCGGGTTGCCGGAGGACGTCTGGCAGGTCGTGCTCGGCGAGGGCCCGGTCGTCGGCCCCGCCGTCGTCGAGCACGCCGACTACGTCTCCTTCACCGGCTCGACCCGTACGGGCCGCGAGGTCGCCCAGGGTGCCGCCGCCCGGCTGGTCGGCGTCTCCCTCGAACTCGGCGGCAAGAACGCCATGCTGGTGCTCCAGGACGCCGATGTGGAGAAGGCCGCTTCCGGCGCCGTCCGCGGCTGCTTCTCCTCGGCCGGCCAGCTGTGCATCTCCATCGAGCGGCTGTACGTCCACGAGTCGATCGCCGACGACTTCCTCCAGCGTTTCGCCGCCCGTACGAAGGCGATGCGGCTGGGCAACGCCCTCGCCTACGGCGCCGACATGGGCTCACTGGTCGGTGAACGCCAGCTGGAGACCGTCACCCGCCATGTCGAGGAGGCCGTCGCCAAGGGCGCCGAGCTGGTCGCCGGCGGCCGCCCGCGTCCCGACATCGGCCCGCTGTTCTACGAGCCGACCATCCTCGACGGCGTCCAGGCCCCCATGGCGGTCTGCGGTGAGGAGACCTTCGGCCCGGTCGTCTCGATCTACCGGTTCAGCGACGAGGACGAGGCGGTGGCGCTCGCCAACGCCACACCGTACGGCCTGAATTCCAGCGTCTGGACCAAGGACGGCCGCCGCGGCCGCGCGGTCGCCGCCCGGCTGCGCACGGGCACGGTCAACGTCAACGAGTCCTATGCGGCCGGCTACGGCAGCGTCCAGGCGCCGATGGGCGGCATGGGCGACTCGGGTCTGGGCCGCCGGCACGGCTCCGAGGGCATCCTCAAGTACACCGAGGCACAGACCGTCGCCCACCAGCGGCTGATGCCGCTCGCGCCGTCCTTCGGGATGACCGACGAGAAGTACGCACAGTTCATGACCCGCAGCCTGCGCGCGATGAAGGCGCTCCGACTCCGCTAACACCTCAGCAGGGAGAGCCAGTGCCCCAGGAGAACTCTGCCCGGAATCAGGACGCGAACGGCGGCGGCCGGGACGCCCGGGACGCCCATGGCATCCATGACGCCCAGGACACTCACGGCGTCCACGACACTCACGGCGTCCACGACACCCATGACGCCCATGACGCCCATGACGCCCACGCCGACGGGTACGACTACGACGTGCTCGTCGTCGGCTCCGGCTTCGGCGGCTCGGTCTCCGCGCTCCGGCTGACCGAGAAGGGCTACCGCGTCGGCGTCCTCGAAGCCGGCCGCCGCTTCACCCGTCAGACACTGCCGAAGAACTCCTGGGACACCCGCAACTATCTGTGGGCCCCGGCGCTCGGCTGCTACGGCATCCAGCGGGTCCATCTGCTCGGCAACGTCATGGTGCTCGCCGGCGCCGGAGTCGGCGGGGGTTCGCTCAACTACGCCAACACCCTCTACGTCCCCCCGAAACAGTTCTTCGAGGACCAGCAGTGGGGACATATCACCGACTGGCAGGCGGAGCTGGCGCCGTACTACGACCAGGCCCGGCGCATGCTGGGGGTGCGCCTCAACCCGACGATGACGCCCTCCGACGTGCACCTCAAGGAGGCCGCCGGGAAGATGGGCGTCGGCGACTCCTTCCACCTCGCGCCGGTGGGCGTCTTCTTCGGGGACGGCCGGGACGCCGTCAGCGGGGAGGAGACCGGGACGTCGAAGACCGCGCCGGGCACGGAAGTTCCCGATCCGTACTTCGGCGGCAAGGGCCCGGCCCGTAAGGCGTGCACGGAGTGCGGGGAGTGCATGACCGGGTGCCGGCACGGCGCCAAGAACACCCTCAACGAGAACTATCTCCACCTCGCCGAGCAGGCCGGCGCTGTCATCCACCCCATGACCTCGGTCGTCACCGTCACCGAGGACTCCCGCGGCGGTTTCGCCGTCGCCACCCTGCCCACCGACGACAAACGCCGGGGCCGGGGCCGTACCTTCACCGCCCGCCGGGTCGTCATCGCGGCCGGGACGTACGGCACCCAGACCCTGCTGCACAAGATGAAGGACAGCGGGCTGCTCCCCGGCCTGTCCGCCCGGCTCGGCGAGCTGACCCGGACGAACTCCGAGGCGCTGGTGGGCGCGCTGACCGACAACCGCCGCTACCGCAAACGGCACGGCACCAAGGCCGACTTCACCCGCGGGGTCGCGATCACCTCGTCCATCCACCCCAACGCCAACACCCATATCGAGCCGGTCCGTTACGGCAAGGGCTCGAACGCGATGGGCGCCCTGTCCATCCTCCAGGTGCCGCTGGCCGGCCGCGGCTCGCGCGCCGCCCGGTGGGCCGCGAAGTGCGTACGGCACCCGGTGCTGCTGCTGCGCTCGCTCTCCAACCGCCGCTGGTCCGAGCGCACCATCATCGGCCTGGTGATGCAGTCGCTGGACAACTCCCTGACGACCTACCGCAAGCCGGACGGCATCGGGAAGGGCCTGCTCACCGCCCGCCAGGGCCATGGCGCGCCGAACCCCGAGCAGATCCCCGAGGCGACCGCGGCCGCCACCCTGCTCGCCCAGGAGATCAACGGCTTCGCGGGCAGCAATGTCGGCGAGCTGATGGGGACACCGCTGACCGCGCACTTCCTGGGCGGCTGCCCGATCGGTGAGGACGCCGACCACGGTGTCATCGACCCGTACCACCGCCTCCACGGCTACCCGGGGATCTCGGTCGTGGACGGCGCCGCGGTCTCCGCCAACCTCGGCGTCAACCCGTCCCTGACCATCACCGCACAGGCCGAGCGCGCGATGTCGCTGTGGCCCAACAAGGGTGAGCCGGACCCGCGCCCCGCCCAGGGCCGCGCCTACCAGCGGCTGGCGCCCGTCGAGCCGGTCCGCCCCGCTGTCCCCCGCACGGCATTCGGCGCGCTGAACCTGCCGTTCCTGGCCGTCCCGCCGGTACCGCCGGTCCCGCCGAAGAAGTCCCTCACCTAGGAGGCCGGCCGGGGCCTACGGGGCCTACGGGGCCGGCCGGTGCCGGGGAAGATTGCGGGTACATGACCCGCCATGGCCAAAAAAGGGTGTCCACTCAACTGGAAATGCTGCCGTGATGCCAGCCACATCCGTCACACCAGCCTCACGGGCTCCGCAAAGGCCGCACACAGGGAAGGTTCGGAGGCAGCCGTGTGCCGGGCGCACTCCCTGCACAGCGAAGGGCCCCGGATACCGTCCGCGAGGGGGGTGCGGACGGCCACGGGGCCCTTTGCTTTCGGTGCCGGCGTCAGGGCAGCGCCGGCACCGACGGGCGGCGCTGGGGGGGGGGAGCGCCGCTGGCTTTTGGGGTGCTGCGTGAGGGTGCGGATGCCGCGAGGGCCGGACCCATGGCAGTGCAGAAGTCCGTACCGGATGCGGTAGGTCGTTCGTCAGGCATCGTCCTGGATACGCCTCACCTGGCGCAACCGTTTCGACCGGATGCGGTCGGTCCCGGGCGTCCCCAGGACCGACCACCCCATCGGATGTGACCGGGCTGCTGTCCCCTGCTGACCGGCCACGGCACCGGAACGAGGTCCCACGACGCGGACCGCGGCTGGCGGCCGGCGTCTCATCGCTCCGGGTTTCCGCCCGTGGGGCGGCGTCTACGCGTAGTCCTGCAGGCCGCGCCTGGCTGGCGTGGCACCGGGAACAACGAAGCCTCGCAGCGGCCGGTCACGCGCCGTACGGGTGAGTCGGCAACCGAACGCAGATCCGGCAGCTGCGCCGGGGCGCGTGCGCCTTTGCCGCGCGCCCCAGCCGCCCCAAAACCGACCACATACCGTCCAGATCCAGCCACCCGGTGGCCCCGGGCCTGCCCGACGTGCTGCCCGCCCGACGTGCTGCCGCCTGACGCACTACCGCCGCCCGACGGGCTCCCCGCCTCCTGCCGCCTCAGATCTGGCCGCGGGACAGCTCCAGCAGGGTCATCGCCAGCGCGGTGCCCGGCTTGCCGAGCTGGTCGCGGTAGTGGGCGAGGATCTCCATCTCGCGGGAGAGGTTCACCCTCCGCCCGCCGGAGGTGAGGCGCTCGCGCTGGATGACGGCCGAGACGGCCATCCGTTCCTGTACGAGGCCGATGATCCGGCCGTCGAGATCGTCGATCCGCTGCCGGGCGTCCGTGATGATCCCGGCCGCCTCGGGGGTACGGGCGCCGGTGCCGGGGGCGGCCGAGGGGGCGGGGGCGGTGGTGGTCTCGGTGCTCATGTCCGTATCTCCTGGGGTGAGTGGCCCCGGAGCCGATGACCGGTCCTGACAGACGCAGGCGCCCCGGACCTTTTCGGCCCGGGGCGCCTGGGAAGTTGCTTGTCAGTGGATCAAGCAGCACGACCATGGCAGCCGGTCGGGCCGGTGCCATAGGTAAAGACGAAGGTCAGCTGCTTGGACATGGGGCCAAGTATGAGCCCGTTAGAATCGAAAGTCCAACCCCTGCTCCACACCGCCGGAAGGCCGCCGAAGTGCCATCAGCGCCCCCTGCCGCTGCCCCGGACGTCGTCCTCGTAGTCGACTTCGGCGCACAGTACGCCCAGCTCATCGCCCGACGGGTCCGTGAGGCCCGGGTCTACAGCGAGATCGTGCCGTCCACCATGCCGGTGGCGGAGATGCTCGCCAAGAACCCCAAGGCGATCATCCTCTCCGGCGGCCCCTCGTCGGTCTACGCCGAAGACGCCCCCAGCCTGGACCGCTCACTGTTCGAGGCCGGTATCCCGGTCTTCGGCATGTGCTACGGATTCCAGCTCATGGCCATCACCCTCGGTGGCACCGTCGACAACACCGGCGCCCGTGAGTACGGCCGTACCCCTCTGACCGTCTCCCGCCCCGGCTCCACCCTCTTCGAGGGCACCCCCGCCGAGCAGTCGGTGTGGATGTCGCACGGCGACGCCTGTTCCGCCGCTCCCGAGGGCTTCACGGTCACCGCGTCCACGGACGTCGTGCCGGTCGCCGCCTTCGAGAACGACGAGAAGAAGCTCTACGGCGTCCAGTACCACCCCGAGGTCATGCACTCCACGCACGGCCAGCAGGTCCTGGAGCACTTCCTCTACCGCGGTGCGGGTATCGAGCCGAACTGGACCACCACCAGCGTGGTCGAGGAGCAGGTCGCCGCGATCCGCGCCCAGGTCGGCACCAAGCGCGCGATTTGCGGGCTGTCCGGCGGCGTGGACTCCGCGGTGGCCGCCGCCCTCGTCCAGAAGGCCATCGGTGACCAGCTGACCTGCGTCTACGTCGACCACGGCCTGATGCGCAAGGGCGAGTCCGAGCAGGTCGAGAAGGACTTCGTGGCCGCCACCGGCGTCCAGCTGAAGGTCGTCGACGCCGAGGAGCGCTTCCTGAACGCGCTGGCCGGGGTCAGCGACCCCGAGCAGAAGCGGAAGATCATCGGGCGCGAGTTCATCCGCGTCTTCGAGCAGGCCCAGGCCGAGCTGGTTGCCGAGGCCGGCGCCGAGGGCGAGGAAGTCGCCTTCCTGGTCCAGGGCACGCTCTACCCGGACATCGTCGAGTCCGGCGGCGGCACGGGCACCGCCAACATCAAGTCGCACCACAATGTGGGCGGGCTCCCCGACGACATCGAGTTCAAGCTCGTCGAGCCGCTGCGGCAGCTGTTCAAGGACGAGGTCCGGATGGTCGGATCCGAGCTGGGCCTGCCGGACGAGATCGTCCACCGCCAGCCGTTCCCCGGCCCCGGCCTGGGCATCCGGATCGTCGGCGAGGTCACCAAGGAGCGGCTGGACCTGCTGCGCGAGGCCGACGCCATCGCCCGCGAGGAGCTGACCGCGGCCGGTCTGGACCGCGAGATCTGGCAGTGCCCGGTGGTCCTGCTCGCCGATGTCCGCTCGGTCGGCGTCCAGGGCGACGGCCGGACGTACGGCCACCCGATCGTGCTGCGCCCGGTCTCCTCCGAGGACGCGATGACCGCGGACTGGACGCGGATGCCGTACGACGTGCTGGCGCGGATCTCCACCCGCATCACCAACGAGGTCGCCGACGTCAACCGCGTCGTCCTCGATGTCACCAGCAAGCCGCCGGGCACCATCGAGTGGGAGTGATCCCACCGGCCGGGGCGGAGTGATCCGGCCCGCCGGGCCGGGGTGATTCCACCGACGCCTGATGACGCCGCCGCCCGGTCCGCCGGGCGGCGGCGTTGTCGTTGTCGTTGGTGCTGGTGCTGGTGCTGGTGTTGAGGGTCGCCCGGACCCAGCAGCGACGGGCCGTCCGGGCGGCCGCGTGGGGCCCTCATGGTGCCCCTTCTGCTGCCGCTCCTGGAGGCCTCATCGTGCAGGTCGGGGCATTCGTGCCGGTCGTGCCCCTGGCTACCTGCGGTAGTGGAAGGTAGCTTCCGCATCGAGCATCAAGTGCCGTACGTGCCAGGAGGAGAGCCGCGATGCCCGAGCCGACCCCGATACCCACCGACCAGCTGCAGTTCGCGATGCCGCCGACGCACCAGACCGTCGAGGATGCACGGTGCCACCGCAAGGAACGCCTGGTCGCGGCCCTGCGTCTCTTCGGGCGCCTGGGCTTCGAGGAGGGCGTCGCGGGCCATATCACCGCGCGCGACCCGGAGTTCCCCCACTGCTTCTGGGTCAATCCCTTCGGGATGTCGTTCCGGCACATCACGGTCAGCGACCTGCTCTTGGTGAACGCGGAGGGGAAGGTCGTCGAGGGCCGCCACCACGTCAACCAGGCGGCGTTCGCCATTCATGCCCAGGTCCACCGGGCCCGTCCCGACGTCGTCGCGGCGGCCCACAGCCACTCCACGTACGGCCGGGCGCTGTCCTCGCTGGGGGAGTTGCTGGACCCGATCACCCAGGACGTCTGTGCGTTCTACGAGGACCATGCGCTCTTCGACGACTACACAGGTGTGGTGGTGGACGAGGAGGAAGGCCGGCGGATCGCGGCGGCCCTCGGGCCGCACAAGGCCGTGATCCTGCGAAACCACGGCCTGTTGACGGTCGGCGACTCGGTGGACGCGGCGGCGTGGTGGTTCGTCACGATGGAGCGGTCCTGCCAGGTCCAGCTGACCGCGAAGGCCGCCGGCAAGCCGGTCCTGATCGACCACCACCATGCGGTCCGCACCCGCGAACAGCTGGGCAACGACCTGGTGGCCTGGATCAACTACCAGCCGCTGTACCAGCAGATCGCGCGCAGCGAGCCGGATCTCTTCGGGTAACTGTATTTCTTCGGGCAGCCGGTTCCCGGTGTACCGGCGGGGCCCGGCGGGACGGTTGTCGTTCCGCCGGGCCCCGCTCCGTCTCACGGATGCGGGAACAGATCGAGGAACGGTGCGGCGGTGGCGGCAATGCCGCGGCTGAACGGTGCGTCGAAGTCCCAGACGAGGAACAGCAGGAACGCGATCAGCGCGCTGAACAGTCCGGCCATCAGCAACTCCCGCCCCGAACGCCGGATCTGCAGGGTGAACATCACGCCGATCGAAATGGCACCACCGGCGATCAGCCCGAACCACACCACGCCCGGCAGCGTCGAATCGGCCGCGTCCGCACGGGCGGTGCGGGCCCCGTCGGCCACCGCGACCTGGTCGACGAGCGGCTGGTAGGACTGCCCTTCGTAGTCGTTGCGCGGGTGGTAGTCGGTGACGTCCGCCCGCACCTTCGCCAGCAGTTCGGTGCCTTGCCCGGTCAGTTTTCCCTTCTCGGCCATCACGGGCCACTCCGTGTGCACCACGTACGACACATAGGTGCCGACGTCCGTGCGGATCCGGTCCCGCACCGGCGCGGGGTAGGCCCGTGCCCGCGCGCTGACCTCGTGCAGCGCCTGTGCCTCGGTCCGTACGGTGTCCTCGGCCGCGCTTCTGGCCTCCCACACACCGGCGATGGCCAGGCCCAGCACGATCGCGTAGACCACCCCCACCATCATCGTCAGATACTCGATCACATCGGGTGTTTCGGTCGGGTCGTACCCCTCGCTGACCCGGCGTTCCTTGAGGACGGTGATGGTCAGGACGACGCCACAGGAAGCGACCATGGCGAGGGTCAGTACCAGCCATTGCGACATGGAGACCTCCTACGAGGAACGGCGCCCGGCGGAACCGGACGAGGAGCTCGAACGGGGACGGAGGGCGGCGCCGGCCAGCACGGCCGGGGTGGTGATCAGCAAGGTCGTGGTCACCACGGAGCGCCCGGCGCGTGGTTTGCGGGACACCGGCGCATAGCTGTGGGGCAGGGCGGGTGGAGGTGACACCGGGCGGCGGACAAGCGGCTTGGGTTTGGGCTTGGGTGTGGGTGTGGGCTCGGGCGCGGGCTTGATTGGCGGCGTCGCGGGGCGGGCGCGGGGGGCGGGGGGTGGCGGTGGTGGCGGTGGTGTCGGCCGGGTCTTGGGGGCGGGCGGTGGTGGTGGTGCGGGCTTCGGGCTCCGTGGGCGGGGCGCCGGCGCATGGGTGGGAGGCGGTGGGGGCTTGGTCGCCGTACAGGGGAAATGCCAGCCGCGGGGCATGGGGAAGCCGGTCGGTACGTCCACGGGCGGCGCGGTCCCGGCGTAGGCGCAGTTGTCGCCGGCGGCCGGGAGGTGGTGCCGGTCGTGGGCGGTCGCCGACGGCGCGGTGGCGAGCAGCGCGGCGGCCCCGGTCAGCAGGAGGAGCGCGCCGGCGGCCAGCAGCCCGGCCACCGGACGCCGGAAACCACCGAGGGGGCGCGGGGGCCGGGCGGCCAGGTGCCGGTGCGTGCGGAGTCGGGGGGGAAGGGGGAGGGGTCCGGTGGGTCGTTGCGGTCCGGCCGGGGCCCGCCGGCCATCCGGTCCCCGCCGGCCATCCGGTTCCCGCCCGTTCGGCGTTTTCGGTCCGTTCGGTCCGTTCGGTTCGTTCGGCTTGCCCGGTCCGTGCGGCTCGTTCGGTCCGTTCGGTCCGTTCGGACTGCCCGGTCCGCCCGGCTCGTTCGGTCCGTTCGCGCCCTCCTGATGTCTGTCCAGGTCATCGCGGTTGTGCGATCCGTAAGGTCCGTCTATTTGGCACACGGCGAGAGCTTGCGCAGCGCACGGACCGCTCAGCCGTCGCCGTGCCCCGGTTCGCCCGAATAGGGGAAGGCCCGGGGCTGAGTGGTCGGCTGTCGGTCGGATGTGCGGATGTCCGCGTACACCGGTACGGATATACCGGGGCGCGTGCGACGGACGGGACCCCCGCTTGTGGTACGTCAACGCGCCGATGCGCCCGCCACCCGCCACCAGCTGGACGTTTGATGTCCGCCCCGGCTATCTGGGGCACAATTCGCCTTTGTGTAAGACAAGTTGGCGGCGAGTGGTGGCGGGGCGGTAACGGACGTGTCGGTTGAGGCGGTGGGCAGGATGGCCGGAACGGGCGAGCCGGGGGACGGCGCGGAGCGCGCCACCGGCGGCGAGTGCCGATGCGGACGGTGCCCGCACGGCGCCCGTGCGGGGCACCGGCAGGCGGTCGCTGCGTTCCTCGCGCTGCGTGAGGACTTCGCCGCCGGGCACGGGGTACCGGCCGGGCTGGCCCGCTCCGCCGGTGCGGCCCGGCAGTGGGTCTCCGACGAACTGACGCTGTCCGCACGGGAGGTGGCCAAGAGCGGCGCCGCCGAGGGGGTCGCCTGGCTGACGTCCGTACGGTGGCGCACCCTGCTCGTCGTCTGGGGCGCGGTGGTCGCCCTGCTGCTCGGGCAGGCGCTGACCGCCCTCGGCGCGGGCTGGACGGCGGCCCGCACGGCGGGGCTGGTCGCGGCCCTCGTCCTGGCGCTGGGGCTGACGGCGGCGGCCTGGTGGCACCGCGCGCACGGCGGGGCACTGGCGCCGCTGATCGGCGAGGACGGACGGCTGTCCACCTCACGGACGGTGGCGGCGGGCTGGGCGTCCGCGGTGCTGTACGCGGTGCTGATGACGGCCGTGCAGCTGGTGACGACCGCCGGTCCGGACGAGCGGAGCCGTCTGCTCCAGGGCCTGGAACTCGAACGGTCCGGCGCCCTGTTGGCGATGCTCGCCGTCGGGTGCGGGGTGGCCGTGCTGACGCACGGGCTGGTCGCCGCGCGGGTGCGGTCGGGGCGGCTGCAGAAGATTCCCGCGGAGCGGCCACGGGCCGCCGACCTGCTGACGGACGACGCGGGGCGGGGGAGTCTCCTGGATGTGCAGTACGTCCTGGTGAACGTGGCCGTGCTGGGGTGCGCCCTGGTGCGGCTGGCCGAGCGGCCGGAACACATGCCACAGCTGCCCTGGGCGTTGGTGGTCCTCCTCGCGCTCTGCGGAGCGGCTTATCTGTGGGGGAAGGCGGTGGCGGGCGGGCGCCCGGTGATCCTCTCGGTCGTGCGCTCCCGTGAGCTGGGCGACCTTGCCGCGCCGGTCCGTACCGGCGATGACATCGAGATCCGCGGTGCCGGTTTTGTCCCGCCGGGCGCGGGGACGCCCGACCGGCTGGCCCGGACCGTGGTGCGGATCGGCGATGTCCATGTGCCCGTCCCGTTGGTTCCGGTGGCCGGGGGCTTCGCCAATCCGACGGACGGGGTGCTGACCGTCCCCGTGCCGGTCGATGCCGAGCCGGGCCGGGTGACGGTCCGGGTGATCACGGCGGCGGGTGTGGAGACGAACGGCTACCCGATCGACGTCCTGGACTGAGGGCCGTGAGGCCCTGGGGTGAGGGCCTGGGGTGAGGGCCGCAAGCTCCTGGGCCGTGGGCCGAGGGCCGAGGGCCGTGGCGGGCGGGCTGAAGGGGGCTGTGGGGGGCGCGGCGCCGTCGGCCGCCATTGCGTGACGATTATGTGTGCCACAGCCGCCCGAAGCGCGTCGCTCCGTTGAACCTCTCCCGCACGTCCATACGTATCTCCTCAGGAGGCGCGGGCGGGGGCACAATCGTCTGCGCCCGGAGGCAACGGAGAGGCGGACGTCATGGTTCACGCGAATCGCACGATCGGTGCCGAATTGGGAGGGGTGGCCGTTGAGGGCTCCGGCGCCGGGTTGCGGGGGAAGCTGGCGCGCCACGCACTGCTCCCGTTGCGGCTCTTTCTGGGGGCCACCTTCCTCTACGCGGGCATCGACAAGCTGACGAATCCGGCGTTCCTGGCGGCCAGTGGTCCGGGGTCGCTCGGTGAGATGCTGCGGCAGGTCCATGACGCGGCGGCGTTGCCCCAGCTCGTGGACCTCGCACAGCAGAGTCCGACGGGCTTTGGCTATGCCATCGCGGCCGGTGAACTGGCGGTGGGCCTCGGGACACTCGTGGGCCTGCTGGGGCGGCTGGCGGCCCTGGGCGGTGCGCTGATCTCGCTGATGCTGTGGATCACCGTGAGCTGGGCGACCACGCCGTACTACTACGGCAATGACCTCGCCTATCTGATGGCCTGGGTCCCGCTCGTCCTGGCCGGCACCCCGAGGTACTCCCTGGATGCCGCCCTGGCACACCGCCGCAAGCGGCACGGGACGCAGCTGTTCGGCTAGGGCGTCGAAGACCAGTCCTGCCCGGTCCTGACCGGTCCTGACCGGCTCCTTGCCCGGCCCTGCCCGGCCTTGACCGGCCCTGCCCTGACCGGCCCTGGACGCGCCCGCAAACGGGGCGGCCGGCGGGACACATCACGGCACGCCTCAGAAGCGCGGGTTCGGCGGGCGCCCGGCCGGGCGCCCGCAGAGCGCGGGGCGGAGGCCGTGGGCGCGGAGGCCGTGGGGCGGAGGCCGTGGCCGAGTGCGCCGGGCTCCGCCGTTGCGGGCTTTGTGCTGTCGTGGGTGAGGGGTGCCGCGGTGGACCGTGGCGGCCGATCCCCCCCAGGCGGCTCCGGGTGGCTCGGGGCGGATCGGGGCGGTTCGGAGCGGCTTGGTGTGGCAGGCGGCCGTTCGGTTCGGGGCGGTTCGGGGCGGCTTGGTGTGGCTCGCGGCCGTTCGGTTCGGGGCGGCTTGCGGCGGTTCGGAGCGATTCGGAGCGGATCGGGGCGGCTTGCGGGTGGCTTGCCCCGGGTGTGTGGCTGGTCGGTTCTTCTGCCGCGGGGTGCGGCCGGGGCCGGTCAGGGATGCGTCGGGGGTGGCGCGTCGGCGGGCGGTGTGTGGTGGCGGCGGGTTGTGGCCCAGGCGGCGGCGGTGACGCCGGAGAGCAACAGGCCGGCGGGGAGGGCGAGGAAGAGCCGGAGGCCGGGGGCCTGCCAGACGCCGAGGGCATCGAGGCCGTAGCCCGTGCCGACGGTGAGGGCGGTGAGGCCCGAGACCAGACGGGCCGGTTCGAAGTGGTGGCGCTTCACTCGGGGGCTCCCTCAGGGGTCGGGGTGGCCGGGGTTCCGGGCGGCGACGGGGTGGGGGTCGAGGGGGCAGGGGCGGACGGGGTAGGAGTCGACACGCTGGGATCCGACGGGGCGGAGGCCGGCGTCGAGCGCTCGATGGCGACCTGACCCGCTCCGAGGGTGAGGTCCAGGTCCAGCGTTCCGCGGGGCTTCTGGCCCTTCTTGAGGCCGTCGGCGGGCAGGGTGATGGTCCGCTGCCTGCCACCCGCCGAGACGTTGACATCGTGCGGCGATTCACCGGGGAGCTGGATGTCGCCGAGGCCGAGCGAGATATGGAGGCGGGTGGTGACGCCCTGCGGCAGCGTCACCTGGAGGCGGCCGAAGCCCACTTCGGCGCCGGTGTGGACCGTACGGCCGCCCTTGAGGGGCAGCTCACCGAGGTCCAACGTCCCCTCCCCCGACCCGATTTCGTAATGCGGCCGGACGGCGCCGAGGCTGGTGGGAGCCCAGGTGTGCTTCTGCCAGTCGGTGGTGATGTTGTCGGGCAGGGCCGTCGCCGCCGCCAGCAGCAGGGCCGTCAGCACCACCATGAAGACCGTCCCGCCGCCCGTCCGCCCGAACCAGGCGCTGAGCACGAGCCCCAGGCCGAAGACGACCAGTGCACCCGCCAGCCCCGCCTGAAGGGACGGCGCGAAGCCGTCATGGCGGGAGACGGCGAGGGCGGTGGCGCCGCCGGCGAGCAGCGCGAGCAGGAACGTCCACCCGCCGATCGGGCGGCCGCTGCGGCGACTTCGGCGCGGGGCGGGAGGTGCGCCGCGTGAGGGCGGGGGCGGGCCGGGCGGGCCGCCCGCCCCGGGCCAGGGGTGAGGCCGGGCGGCGGCCGTCGTGCCCGCGCCGTGCTCGGAGCGGTAGGTGATGTCGAGGGGGAGCGGGGTGTTGTCGGGCCCCCACAGATAGCCCGGACCGCCCTCCCCGGAGCGCTGGTTGCGCCACCATGAGGGGCCGGCCGGCACCGGGGGTGCTTTGGTCTCGGGCGGGGCGTCGGCGACGGCCTGGGCGGTCGCGGCGTCCACCGACCCAGGGTCCTTGACCGCTGCCTCCCGGCGCCGCCGTGACCAGTGAGCGGAACCGGCCGCCGCCAGCGTCAGCATGATGGCGAACGACATCATGCTGCCCTTGGCGAGGGTCGTCAGGAAGAGTCCGCAGCCGACGAGCGCGAAGAGCAGGGCCGTCAGCGCGGGGCCTTCGACGCGGCCGGAGAGCAGCCTGCGGCCCTCGTTCTCGTCCTCGCCGTCGAGCGGGATGAGCAGCCAGGCGAAGCCGTAGGCGATGAGACCGACACCGCCGACGGAGAGCACGGCGAGCACGATCCGGAAGATCACCGGGTCGAGATCCCACTGCCGGCCCAGCCCGCCGCACACCCCGCCGATGACCCTGTGCCGCCGGCTGCGGCGCAGCGGGGCGGGCGGCGGGGTGTGGCCGGAGGGGACGGAGGGCGCCGACTCCTCGACGTGGGCTGCATCGTTCATGGACCCATGGTGACAAGGGCGAACGCGTCCCGGCATCCGTAAGAACCCTGGCAGATCCCTGAGATCCGCCGAGGGCGGCCCTGAGATGCCCCAGGGGGGTCCCGAAACCCCTCGTGCCGTCTCATATACCCCCGGCTCTTCGGCTCCGGCCGGAACGCGCGGGCCGACGAATGGTGGCCAGAGGTCTGTCCACTCGCGCGGGCGACTATCGTTGCGCCCTGTAATACGTACGGGTTTCCGGAGGGGCGTGCGGTGACGGAGGCGGCGGCGGTGGACGAGGGGCGACTGGTCGTCGGGCGGTATCGCCTGGTTGAGCGGATAGGCCAGGGCGGCATGGGCACCGTCTGGCGGGCCCGGGACGAGGTCCTCGGTCGTCAGGTCGCGGTCAAGCGTTTGCATGTGGCGCCGCATCTCGATGCGGACGAACTGGCGAGGCGCTATGAGCGCACCACCCGTGAGGCGCAGGCCGCGGCGCGCATCAACCACCCCAATGTGGTGGGGGTGCACGACGTCGTGGACGACGCCGGGATGCCGTGCATCGTGATGGAGTACGTCCCCTCGACGACGCTCGGCGACCTCATCAAGGAAGCCGCGCGGACGGAGAGTTCGATCTCGCCGCGCGAGGCGGCCCGTATCGGGCGCGGCATGGTGGCCGCGCTGCGTGCCGCACACTCCGCCGGTGTGCTGCACCGTGACGTCAAGCCGGGCAATGTGCTGCTCGGTGCGGAAGGCCGGGTCGTGCTCACCGACTTCGGCATCGCGGTGGCCAGCGGTACCTCCACGCTCACCAAGACGGGTGAACTGGTGGGCTCCATCGACTACTTGGCGCCCGAGCGGGTCAGGAGTGGCCGCCCGGGGCCCGCCTCCGACCTGTGGGCGCTGGGTGCGACGCTCTATCAAGCGGTCGAGGGACGGCCCCCGTTCCGGAAGGACACCGCTGTCGAGACGGCGTACGCGATCGCCATGGACCCGCTCGAGGCGCCGCGCAACGCCGGGTCGCTGAGCCCGCTGATCGAGGCGCTGCTCGCCAAGGAACCGGCCGACCGCCCGACGGCCGAGGTCGTCGAGCAGGCGCTGCGGGCCGCCGAGGCCGAGGCGGACACGACGCTGCACGGCTGGCCGACGCTGGCACTGGGCACGATCGGACGCCCTGCGCCGGAACCGGCCACGCCGCACCGGCAAACGGCGGCGTCGACCCGTGCGGTGCCGCACACGGGCGGGACGGGGGACACGTCGGACCGCACCGGGACCGGAACCGGCACGAGTTCGGGCACGGGCATGCGCACGGACATGGGGTCGGGCACGGCCACGGGCACGGGCATGCGCACGGACATGGGCACCGGTACGGGGCCGGGCACGGCCACGGGCACGGGCACGGGCATGCGCGTGGACACCGGCACCGGCACCGGCACG
>NZ_JBSHBP010000019.1:45717-116793 GCF_053612065.1 Streptomyces sp. NPDC054765
ACACCGGCACCGGCACCGGCACGGGTTCGGGTTCGGGCATCGGTGGCGGTGCCGTGACCGGACCCATGGCTCTCCAGGACGGGGCGGTCGGCAGGCGGGCCGACGGGGGCCGTACGGAAGCGCTGTCCGGCGGCAAGCCCTCCCGAAAGCAGCGTGCCGCCCGGGTCGTGGTCTGGAGCGCCGTCGTGGTGCTGTTCACCGGGGGCGGTGCGGGCACGGCCTGGTACCTGATGCACAGTGGCGAATCCACTGCGCCCCAGAGCACCTCCGACAAGGGCGCACCGAGCGTTCCCAGTGAACCGGACAACAGCATCGGACCGCCGCCCCCGCTCCCCGACGGCTACCGGACGGCAACGGAGTCCGCGCTCGGTGTGACCTTCCCGGTGCCCGATGGCTGGACGCGGAAGGTCGGTGACAGCGGCCGGGAGATCACCTACTACTCGCAAAAGGACCTGGCCAGACTGACCGTCAGCGTCCTGGACCTCTCCTCCGGCGACCCGGTGAAGCACTTCAAGAGCCTTGAGAACCGCCAGAAGGTGGATTACCCCCCCTACACGCAGCTGCGTTTGCAGAGCACCGTCTACCAGGGCGAACCCGCCGCGATCTGGGAGTACACCTTCGGGGGCAAGACCCGTTCGTATCGGGCGGCGGATCTCGGGTTCGGCCGCGCGGGGGGCACGGACTACGCGATCTTCGTGTCCGCACCGGAAGCCAACTGGACGACGTTCGGGAAGGTCTTCTCGGCGGTGACGAACGGCTTCCGCCGGACCGACCCGAAGAGCTGAGGCGGCGGGCGGGGGCGGCGAGGCGGAACAGGACGCCGTGGACCGTCGCGGACCGTCTGGACCGGTCGCCTCCGCCCCGGCCCCGCCCCGGCCCCGGGCCGGACCCCGAAAACGTCAGGGACGGGTTCAGGGTCGACCCTGATGCCCCGGGCCCCGGCGCCGTGTGACGATCGGGGACATGACCACCGCTCCACCCCGCGCCGAGACGAGCTACGCCCCGGCGCCGGACCCCGATGAACCGCCCGTGCGCAAGCTGTACCGCAGCGCCGACGGGCGGTTGCTCGGTGGTGTCGCGCGCGGTCTGGCAGGGCATCTCGGGCTGCCGGTCTCCTGGGTGCGGATCGTGTTCGTGGCCCTGTTCATGGCCGACGGCATGGGCGCCCTGCTGTACGCCGCCTTCTGGTTCTTCGTCCCGCTGGGCGTCGGCGGCGTGGACCACCGGCATCCCGCCACGGCCGACGGGAAGCGGCGGCTGCGACGGCACAAGCCCGACAGAGGCCAGGTCTTCGCGCTGATCGCGCTGCTCATCGGCACCGCGATCGTCGCCTCCAGATTTCAGCTGGGCCAGGCCAAGGGCTATATCTGGCCGGTGCTGCTGATCGGCGCCGGTGTCGCCCTGGTGTGGCGCCAGGCGGACAACTCCCGCCGCGCCCAATGGCTCGAACTCGGCCGCCGCAAGGGCGTCCTTCCGGTGCTGCGGGGTGCGGCCGGGGTGCTGCTGGTCGGCATCGGGGTGACCGGCATCGTCGTGCTGCAGGGGTCGGTGCGCCATCTCGGCTCGGTGCTGCAGGCCTCGCTCGCCGTCGTCGTCGGTATCGCGCTGCTGGCGGGCCCCTATCTCGTGCGGATCACCCAGGACCTCTCCGAGGAGCGGCTGATGCGCATCCGCGCCCAGGAACGCGCCGAAGTGGCCGCCCATGTCCATGACTCCGTCCTGCACACCCTCACCCTGATCCAGCGCAACGCCGAGGACCCCCGGGAGGTGGCGCGGCTGGCCCGCGCCCAGGAGCGGGAGCTGCGTGCCTGGCTCTACAAACCCGAGGGCCGCGGCAAGGAGGAGGACGAGGAACCGGCCACCCTGGCAGAGGCGGTCCGTACGTCCGCCGCCGAGGTGGAGGACGACCACGGCGTCCCCATCGAGGTCGTGGTCGTCGGCGACTGCCCGCTGGACGAGGCGCTGGGCGCCCAGATGCAGGC
Organism: Streptomyces sp. NPDC054765; assembly: GCF_053612065.1. Classification (NCBI taxonomy): domain Bacteria; kingdom Bacillati; phylum Actinomycetota; class Actinomycetes; order Kitasatosporales; family Streptomycetaceae; genus Streptomyces; species Streptomyces sp. NPDC054765. The sequence continues at coordinate 47,700 of NZ_JBSHBP010000019.1, forward strand.
CGCGCGCGAGGCGATGGTCAATGCCGCCAAGTACGGTGGCGGGGGCGGCGCGGTGCAGGTGTTCGCCGAGGTCGAGGGCCGTTCGGTCTTCGTCTCGGTGCGCGACCGCGGCCCCGGATTCGACCTGGACGCGGTCCCCGAGGACCGGATGGGCGTACGGGAATCCATCATCGGCCGGATGGAGCGCAACGGCGGTACGGCCAGGCTGCGTTCCGCCCCCGAGGGCGGCACGGTCGTCGAGCTGGAGATGGATCGCCCCGAGAAGGAGCGCGACACATGACCGGACCGGACGAGGGGCGGCCGGTGGCGACACCACAGGCCGCGGCACGGGATGATGACGGGGCAGACACCGAGGGACGGGCGGAAGAGATGAGCAGCGAGGGCGCACCGCAGGGCGAGACCGCCGGGACGGCCGAGGGCCGGACCGTACGGGTCGTGCTGGTCGACGACCACCGGATGTTCCGTACGGGCGTCCAGGCCGAGATCGGCGAGACCGGGCGCACCGGCGTCGAGGTGGTCGGTGAGGCCGCCGACGTCGACCAGGCGATCACGGTCATCGCGGCCACCCGCCCCGAGGTCGTCCTGCTGGATGTCCATCTCCCCGGGGGCGGCGGGGTCGAAGTGCTGCGCCGCAGCGCCGCGATGATGGTCGATGCCGAGCGCCCGGTCCGCTTTCTCGCGCTCTCCGTCTCCGACGCCGCCGAGGACGTCATCGGCGTCATCCGCGGCGGTGCCCGCGGCTATGTGACCAAGACGATCACCGGCACGGACCTGGTCAACGCGGTCTTCCGGGTGGCCGACGGCGATGCGGTCTTCTCCCCGCGGCTGGCCGGCTTCGTCCTGGACGCCTTCGCCTCGACGGATGCCCCGCCGGTGGATGAGGACCTGGACCGCCTCACCCAGCGCGAGCGCGAGGTGCTGCGGCTGATCGCCCGCGGCTATGCGTACAAGGAGATCGCCAAGCAGCTGTTCATCTCCGTGAAGACCGTCGAATCCCATGTCTCCGCGGTGCTGCGCAAGCTCCAGCTCTCCAACCGCCATGAGCTGACCCGCTGGGCCACCGCCCGGCGGCTGGTCTGACCTGCACGGCAGTCCCGGGGGCCGGGTAGCGGGCCCCCGGGGAACGGGGACGTAAAGATCCGCCAAAGACGGGCAACCAGGACCACGCGGATCACCATCTAAGGACGAGGAGAGGCTCACTGCCGAAGGCGGGGCCGGAACCATCCCACGTCCTTCGCAGAGTTGTCCTGGAAGCGAGATCCCGATGAGCCTGACGGGCACGCCCTTCTTCCTCACCTCGATCACGCTGTTGATCGTCGCCTTTGTACTGCCGCTCGCCCTGTGGGGCCGGATAACCGGCCCGCCCCTGGTGCGTGGCCTCGCCCGGCTGCTGATGCTGCTGTTCGCCCAGGTCACGGCCATCACCGTGGTCTTCGTCCTGGTCAACAACGCAAACAGCCTCTACGACACCTGGGGCGATCTGCTGGGCACCGGCAGCCACGTCCAGGCGGCCCGGAACCTCGGCCCCGACGGCATGGGCGGCCAGCAGATCAAGAACGAGCCCAAGCAGCTCCAGCGGTTCCGCCCGGCCGACGACCCCAGGCTCGGCCCCGGCGTCCGGATGACCGACCTCACGGGCCGGATCTCGGGCGTCGACGGTGAGGTGTACGTATGGCTGCCGCCGCAGTACAACGACCCGGCCTACCGGAACAAGAAGTTCCCGGTGGTCGAGCTGCTGCCCGGCTACCCGGGCTCGGCGAAGTCCTGGATGGGGTCACTGCGCGTGGCCGAGCAGCTCCAGCCGCTGATGCAGAGCGGCCAGGTCAAGCCGGCCATCCTGGTGGCACCGCGTACGAACATCCTCCCCGGCGCCGACACCGGCTGCGTCAACATCCCCGGCAAGGTCAACGCCGACAGCTGGCTGACCGTCGATGTCCGCAAGATGATCATCGACAACTTCCGGGCCGGCGCCCGGCCGGACTCCTGGGCCCTGGCCGGCTACTCGGCGGGCGCGCACTGCGCCGCCAAGCTCGCACTGGCCCACCCGGACCGCTACCGCGCCGCGGTCGCCATGTCCGGCTACAACGATCCGGCGCTCGAACGCGACTCCCTGGCCGGCAAGGACCCCAAGCTGCGCATCGAGTCCAACCCGCTGCACATCCTGAAGGCCGCCAACGCGGCCGGGCGGCCGCCGCGTACGGCCCTGTACGTGTCGGGCGCGGCGGGCGACGGCTACCAGGCCGGCCTCGGACTGCGGCAGCTCGCGAAGCGTCCGACGACGGTGACCGTGCAGCAGATCTCGTCGGCCGCGGGCGGCCACACCACGGTGGTGTGGAAGCACCAGGTGCCGGAGATCTTCCACTGGCTGGGGATGCAGCTGCGGGGGTGAGCGCGCGGCACCGCCCGCGCGGCGGGAGCCCTACGCCGGCCGGGTCGCCGCCGCGAACGGCATCTCGTCGATCGGCGCGATCCGTACCGGCGCCCCCGGATGCGGCGCATGGATCATTTTCCCGTCCCCGACGTAGAGCCCCACATGGCTGATCCCGGAGTAGAAGAACACCAGGTCACCGGGGGCGAGTTGGGACCTGTCGACCCGGGGTCCGGAGCTGATCTGGGTGTAGGTCGTACGGGGCAGCGAGACCCCGCCGGACTTCCAGGCGGCCTGGGTCAGCCCCGAGCAGTCGAACGCGGAGGGTCCCGTCGCGCCCCAGACGTAGGGCTTGCCGAGTGCGGCGTAGGCGAAGGAGACGGCCCGTGCCGCACGGGAGCCGGGGGCCTGCGCCGCGGCCGCGGCGGCACCCGCACCGGTGGCGGCCCCGCCGAGAGGACCCTCCCCGTGCCCGGTCCCGCGGCCCGCGCGGCCCTGGCCCCCGCCGTGCGCACCGTCCCCGCCGTGCGCACCGTCCCCGCCGTGCGTACCGCTCCCGCCGTGCGTACCGCTCCCGCCCGCCATCCGCCGCCGCTGCTCCGCGGTCAGCCGGCTGAGCAACTGCTCGGCGGCGTCCAGCTTGTGGACGATGGTGACCCGGTGCTTCTTCAGCGCCGTCTCGGTGTCCGTCAGCCGTTGTGCGGTGTCCTCGGCCCGCTGCTGGATCTGCCGTACGCTGCCGAGCCGGCGCGCGTAACCGGCCACCGCGGTCGCCTGGTGGCTGCCCGTACGCTCCAGGACCGCGGCGCCGTCCAGATAGCGCTGCGGGTCCGCGGACAGCAGCAGCCGTACGGCCGGGTCGACGCCGCCGGAGCGGTACTGGCTCGCGGCCATGGCGCCCAGTTCGGTGCGGGCGGCGTTCAGTTCCCGGGTCCTGCGGGCGGCCTCGTCCTGCAGCCTGCTCAGCTCCCTGCGTGCGGTACCGGCGGATTCCTTCGCGCCGTTGTAGCTCTGCGTGGCCACCTCTGCCTCCTGGTACAGCGCGTCGGCCCGGTCTTTGACCTGGGCGGGGGTGGGCTGGGGCGCGGCCTGGCCGGTGCCGTCGAAGCCGGTGGCGGTGGCGGCACCGGCCAGGGCCAGGGTGACGGCCGTACGGGCGGTGCGCGCGCGGCGCGAGCCGCCGGTGAGCGCGGCGAGCGGATGCTGCCGCGGCTTGCGGTGCGAGGCCACGGTGGCGCTCCCTTCCTTCCCGTCGGGCCGTGGGTCCGGCGGCGGTCCGTAACGAGGGAACGGACCGCCGCCGTACCTCTCGGCGGGGCGGCCGACAGGACGCCGGTGGGAGGCCGGCGAGGGCGGGGAGTCGGCCGCCTGGAGGAGGACGCTAAGCCCGTATGTCACGGCGAGGAGTCCACTTGCCCGGGATTGTTCGCTTTCGACCGCGATCGGTACGCCGGTGACCGTGCCACCGTGGCCGCACGGCCGGGACCGGCTGCGGCCTGACCGAAGCGGCGATTGGGGGCGCCCTGCCTGAAGGGCCGTGCTATGCGGCGGCTACGATCCCGCACTATGGACGTAGTAATCAATATCTTCGTCGGCCTGCACATCATCGGCATCGCCTCCCTGCTGGGCGGCTTTCTGACCCAGATGAAGGCGATGAGCGCGGGCACCGCCCGCTTTGTCCCGGCGATGCTGCACGGAGCGCTGACGATGCTGGTCACCGGCATCGTGCTGGTCGGCCTCAACCAGGCCCAGGGGCACAGCGTCAACACCATCAAGATCGGCATCAAGATGGCCGTTCTGGTCGTCATCCTGGCGCTGGTCTACGTCAAGCGGGACGAGGAGCAGGTCGCCAAGCCGCTGTTCGGCACGGTCGGCGCCCTGACGGTGGCCAATATCTTCATTGCGGTCCTCTGGACCTGAGCGCCGCGGCCGACGGCCCCGGGACAGGGCCCCGTACCCCGGACAGGGCGCGCCCCGGGACCGGCGGCGCCGCGGCCCGGGACCAAACGGCCCTTCCACGGCCCTTCCACGGCCCTTCCACGGCACACCGCGCGGTCATCGCACTCCGGATCCGGAGGCGACGGCCGTGCGGTGGCGTGCGGGGGGTGGGAGTGGCCGTGGGGGTGGCCTGGCGGGGGAGCGGGGGCCGGGTCTCAGCCCGGTCGGACGCTCCCGTAGATCGGCATGTAGTAGATCGACTCGACCCGGACGCTGGCGCCCGGGTGCGGCGCGTGGATCATCTTGCCGCCGCCTATGTACATGCCTACGTGGCTGATGTCGTCGAAGAAGAAGACCAGGTCACCGGGCTGGAGATCCTTGGTGGCCACCCGGTGGCCGACCTTGACCTGGTCCCAGGTGGTCCGCGGCAGATTGACGCCGGCCGCCTTCCACGCCGCCTGGGTCAGCCCCGAGCAGTCGTAGGAGCTGGGCCCGGTCGCGCCCCAGACGTACGGCTTGCCCACCTGGGAACGGGCGAAAGCGAGGGCCTTCCCGGCCGTGGCGGAGGACGAACCTCCGGTGGAGCCCCCGTCGCCGGCGCCGCCGCCGGTCTGCCCGCCGGACGGGCCGCCCCCGTCCTGCTGCTGCTTGCGCGCCTCCTCGTCGGCCTTGCGCTTGGCCGCCTCCTCCTTCTGGCGCTCCAGTTCCGCCAGCCGGGCCTTCTCCTGGGCGGTCAGCCGGGACAGCAGCTGCCGGGCCTCGGCCAGCTTTTCCTGGACGGACCGCTTGGACTCCTTGAGGGAGGTCTGCGACGTCTGCAGCTGCTCCAGGCTGCGGGTCGCCTCCGCCCGCTGCCGGGTGGCCGCCGCCTGCTGCTCCTGGTAGTCGGAGACGGCCTGCTTCTGCCGGCCGGTCAGCCGCTCCATGAGGTGGCTGCGGTCGAAGAACTGCTGCGGGTCCTTGGCGAGCATCAGCTGCGCCGTCGGGTTCATGCCGCCGGTGCGGTACTGCGCCGAGGCCAAGGTGCCCAGTCTGCGCCGGGACTCGTTCATCTTCTCGGCGCGCTTGGCGGAGGCGTCGAGCAGACCGTCGACGGTGTGGCGCTGTTCGTCGGTGCGCTCCTTGGCGGCGTTGTACTTCTGGGTGGCCACCTCGGCCTGGTGGTAGAGGCCGTCGACCTGCTGCTTGACGTCCTCGACGCCGGGCTTGGGCGCCCGGGGGGCGGCATCGGCGGACTGCGAGAGCAGGGTGGCCGACGCGAGGGCGGCGGTGGTGAGCCCGACCGCCGTACGACGGCCTCCGGGCGAGGTGAGAATGCTGGTGCGCGGCTTGCGGTGCGACGCCAAGGCCGGCGACTCCTTCCGTGGACCGCCTACCGGGTTAGCTGTCGGGTTCGGGCGGTGTCGCTGACGGAAGGCGTGCCCTACGGTCCGGACGTCCGCTGTCGGCGGCAGTCCTGATCGATTCACCCCGGTGGTGCTGGTGGGTCCCCGGCTCCGGGTGCCTGAGGGCAGGGCCGGACTCGGCGTGGGCGGCCCGTGCGGACCTGTCGTCCACGGGGAGGCGGGCTGCCTGAGCGAGGACGTTAGCCAACTCGTGTGGCTCCTGTGAAGGCTGATGTTCGATATGCCCGAAACCTTTTTGTGACCTGAACGCGATGCGGGGGTTGTTGTGACAGATGTCGGATTCGGGTAGACGAGGCGGCGCCCGGTGTGTCCCGGGCTCCGTGCCCCTGACCTGCCCCGGCGCCACGCCCGCTCCGTAAACGGCCCGCAATTGGCCACTCCGCGGCGGACTGTCAGTGCGGCGGCCTAGACTCGGTGGGCGATGAGCAGCCTCTTTGACGACAGCTTCCTGGCGGACCTCGGCCACAAGGGCGAGGAGGAGCACCCTCCCCCACCCCCCGAGGACGAGCACGGCCCGGCCCCGGAGGAGATCCCCGCGGATCTCTTCGGCGGGAGGTTCGACGCGCCCCCGCCCAGAGAGGCGTACTACCGCGACGGCGCCGCCCGTCCCGCCCTCGACCCGGCGACGCTCCTGGAGGGGCTCAACGACGAGCAGAAGGCCGCCGTGGTGCACACCGGCGGCCCGCTGCTGATCGTCGCCGGCGCCGGCTCCGGCAAGACCCGGGTACTGACCCACCGCATCGCGCATCTGCTCGCCGAGCGCCATGTCCACCCCGGCCAGATCCTCGCGATCACCTTCACCAACAAGGCCGCGGGCGAGATGAGGGAGCGCGTCGAGGAGCTCGTCGGCCCGCGGGCCAACGCCATGTGGGTCTCCACCTTCCACAGCGCCTGTGTCCGCATCCTGCGCCGCGAGTCCAAGAAGCTGGGCTTCACGTCCTCCTTCTCGATCTACGACGCCGCCGATTCGAAGCGGCTGATGGCCCTGGTCTGCCGCGATCTGGATCTGGACCCCAAGCGCCACCCGCCCAAGTCCTTCAGCGCGAAGATCTCCAACCTCAAGAACGAGCTCATTGACGAGGAGACTTTCGCCGGGACGGCGGCTGGGGGCACCTCCCAGACGGAGTCCGGGGGAGGCTTCGAGAAGACCTTGGCCCAGGCGTATGCGATGTACCAGTCCAGGCTGCGCGAGGCCAACGCCCTGGATTTCGACGACATCATCATGACGACGGTCCATCTGCTCCAGGCCTTCCCGGATGTCGCCGAGCACTACCGCCGCCGCTTCCGCCACGTCCTCGTCGACGAGTACCAGGACACCAACCACGCCCAGTACACCCTCGTACGCGAGCTGGTCGGCCCCGCCGAATCCGCCGCCGAGCTGTGCGTCGTCGGTGACGCCGACCAGTCCATCTATGCCTTCCGCGGTGCCACGATCCGCAACATCCTCCAGTTCGAGGAGGACTACCCGGACGCGACCACGATCCTGCTGGAGCAGAACTACCGCTCCTCGCAGACGATCCTGTCCGCTGCCAACGCCGTCATCGAGCGCAACGAGAACCGCCGCCCCAAGAACCTCTGGACGGACGCCGGCGCCGGCCCCAAGATCACCGGCTATGTCGCCGACACCGAACACGACGAGGCCCAGTTCGTCGCCGACGAGATCGACCGGCTGACGGACGCCGGAGACGCCAAGGCCGGCGATGTCGCCGTGTTCTACCGCACCAACGCCCAGTCCCGGGTGTTCGAAGAGATCTTCATCCGGGTCGGACTGCCCTACAAGGTCGTCGGCGGGGTGCGCTTCTACGAGCGCAAGGAGGTCCGCGATGTCCTCGCGTATCTGCGGGTGCTCGCCAACCCCGAGGACACCGTCCCGCTCCGCCGCATCCTGAACGTCCCCAAGCGCGGCATCGGCGACCGCGCCGAGGCGATGATCGACGCGCTGTCCCTGCGCGAGAAGATCACCTTCCCGCAGGCGCTGCGCCGGGTCGACGAGGCGTACGGCATGGCGGCCCGCTCCGCCAACGCCGTCAAGCGCTTCAACGTCCTCATGGAGGAGCTGCGCACCATCGTCGAGTCCGGCGCCGGCCCCGCCACGATCCTGGAAGCGGTCCTGGAGCGCACGGGCTACCTCGCCGAACTCCAGGCCTCCACCGACCCGCAGGACGAGACCCGGATCGAGAACCTCCAGGAACTCGCCGCCGTGGCCCTGGAGTTCGAACAGGACCGCGGTGAGGCCGCGGCCTCGGAGGCTGCCGCCCCGGGTCCCGGCACGCTCTCCGACTTCCTGGAGCGGGTCGCGCTGGTCGCCGACTCCGACCAGATCCCGGACGAGGACGAGGACGGCAGCGGCGTGATCACGCTCATGACGCTGCACACCGCCAAGGGCCTGGAATTCCCGACCGTCTTCCTGACCGGCCTGGAGGACGGCGTCTTCCCGCACATGCGCTCGCTGGGCCAGACCAAGGAGCTGGAAGAGGAGCGCCGGCTCGCCTACGTCGGTATCACCCGCGCCCGCGAGCGGCTCTATGTCACCCGCTCGACGATGCGCAGCGCCTGGGGCCAGCCCTCGTACAACCCGCCCTCCCGGTTCCTGGAGGAGATCCCGGGCGACTATGTGGAGTGGAAGCGGACGGGTCCGGCGACGCCGTCCGCGTCGATGGGCGGGATGGCGGCGGGCGGCGGAGGCGGCGGCTTCGGCTCCGCGCTGTCATCGGCCCGCGCCAAGGGCCCGAGCGGCTTTGCGACCCGCCGCACCCCGGACCGTCCGGTGGTCGCGCTGACCATCGGCGACCGCGTCACCCACGACAGCTTCGGACTCGGCACGGTCGTCGGCGTCAAGGGCAGTGGCGACAACGCCGAGGCGACCATCGACTTCGGCGGCGAGAAGCCGAAGCGACTGCTGCTGCGGTACGCACCGGTGGAGAAGCTGTAGCCGGTAGCCGGTAGCCGGTAGCCGGTAGCCGGTAGCCCCCGGGGCCGCGCCCTGGGGGCTGGGGGCTGGGCCCCTGCCGGGGGAGGGCGGCGGTCAGTTCGGGTTGAGGCCGTGGCCGCGCAGCCACGGCAGCGGGTCGATGGCCGCGCCGCCGCCCGGACGCACCTCGAAGTGCAGATGCGGCCCCGTGGTATTGCCGGAGTTGCCCGAATAGGCAATCTGTTCACCGGCCTTGACCGACCCGGACCGGAGCTTGGTGCTGCTCAGATGGCAGTACCACGTCTCGGTGCCGTCGGGCGCGGTCACGATCGCCATATTGCCGTAGGCGGAGTTCCACTGGGTGCGGATGGTGCCGTCGGTCACGGACATGACCGGGGTGCCGTAGCTGACCGGGAAGTCGATGCCGGTGTGTACGGACATCCAGTTCACACCGGCCTGGCCGAAGGTGGCGCTCAGCCCGCGCTGGGTGACCGGCAGCATGAACTTGGGACGTGCGGCTTCCTTGCGGGCCGCGTCCACCGCCTTGCGCTTACGCTCCAGCGCCTGGCGCTCCTTGAGATCGATCCGCTCCTGGGTGCGGCTGGCCCGGTCGCGGAAGTCGTCGGCGCTGGCGCTGAGTCCGGCGAGCTGGGTGTCGAGCTTGTTGTTGGCCGCGGACGGCTTGACGGCCGCCGGGTCGGCGGCGGCCTGAGCGGTCGTGTCGCCCTGGTCGTCCCCGGCGTAACCGGTGACGGCCGCGGCGGCCACGGCACACACGCCCATAGCAGCGACCGACGGGACGGCGACGGTCAGCAGCGCCGACCGCTTGACCGGGCGCTTCCGGCCCCGGCCACGGACGGCCTTCCCGGCATCCGGCCCGACGACCCGCCGGCCGGCGGGCGCGGGGGCTGCTGCGGTGACCGGCATGGCCTGCGTCATGGCGTCCGCCACGGCGGCGGCGTCGCTGAGGTCGGCATGGTCGTCGAAACCGCCCGTACCGGATGAGCCGCCCTCGGCCCCGGGCCGGCCAGCCTCGAAAACGTCGGCGCCGAAAACGTCGGCCTCGAACCGGTCGGTGTCGAGCTGACCGGCATTGAGCTGACCGGTGTCGACGTGCGGAGTGTCGCCCCAAGGGCCGGCGTCCCACTGGACGGTGTCGTCCGGCGGCGGGCCGGCCTGGGCCGGAATGCCGGCGATCAGGTTCCGGTCCGTGGCCGGCCAGATCGCCGTGGCCTCGAAGCTCGCGGTCTCCTGGAGCGCGAGGGCCTGCCGGCCGACCGCGTCGAAGGCGCCGGCGGTCTCGTAGGCACCCGTGCTCTCGTAGGCACCGGTGCTTTCGTACGTGCCGACAGTGTCGTACGTGCCGACAGTGTCGTACGTGCCGACAGTGTCGTACGTGCCGACAGTGTCGTACGTGCCGACAGTGTCGTACGCGCCGACGGTCTCGTACGCGCCGGTGGCGTAACTGCCGTTGTCGTACGAGCCGGTGGGGTAGCTCCCGGTGTCGTACCCGCCGTGCCCGTAGGCCGTGGCCTCGTATGCGGCGGTGTCGTAGGCGGTCGTCGTCCCGTACCCGGGAGGCGCGTACGCGGTCGCGTCGTGCGCCGAGGTCTCGTACGAGGTGGGTGCGGAGGGGGCGTAGCCCGCGACGGCCGGGTGCGGGGCGTCGGTGGCGTAGGCGCCGCCGTCGTACGGACCGGTCTCGTACGCACCGGTCCCGTAGGCGCCGGTGTCCCACTGCGCCGGGGCGTAGGCGCCGTCGTCGTATGCACCGGTCGGATAGCCGTCGCCCGCCGGGTGAGTCCCGGTGTCGTACGCGCCGGTGTGAAAGGAGCCCGTGCCGTACGCGCTCATGCCGTAGGCGCCCGCGTGGTGCGGACCGGTGTCGTACGCCCCGGCGTCATGGGCGCCGGTCTCGTACATACCGGTCTCGTACCTGCCGGTGTCGTACCTACCGGTCTCGTACGAGTCGGGGAGCGAGCCGAAGAGAGGGTCGCCATCGCCGTATTCGGCGCTGCCCGTCGGGGATTGCTGCTGCCCGTAGGAGTCGTAGGCCGGATAGTGCGCATACGAGGCGTCGGAAGCTGAGCCGGTCGGGAGCTGAGCCCCCGATGGGTGACGGTCGTTCACCAACTTCTCTTTCGCCTCGGCAGCAGGAGAATTAGCGGCGACTGTACCCGGCGGTACACGGCGGCGACAATCTTCAACTGGTTTTGGGCTCGGCGAGACCGGGCATTTGGCCGCCTTTCGGCGGTCCCCATGCGAGCTCTTGGCGCCCCGTTCGATGTTTGTTCGACCGCGAGTCAAGATCCTGCCGCCTGTGCGGCGCGGATTCGGCCTCGCACGGGACCGGCCGGCGGGCCGTTTGCGCCGGCCGGGGTCAGGCCACCGATATGACGTCCGCGGCTTCATCTGCCGTCCCGGCCGAGGCCAGTGCCTCGCGTATGCCGGCGGCGACCGTGCCGTTGACCGGTAGTGCGAGATGTCCGACACCGGCGACATGAACGTGGTGCGTGAGCAAATCCGGGTGATCGATTCTGGCCGTTGTGGCGGGAACCATCACCTGGTCCTCCTCGCTCCAGAAAGCGACAAACTGCGTCCGGCAATTCGGCGCCGGAAGCGACAACTCCGCAATCACCTCGGAATCGGGGCGCATCTGGCGGACGATCGGGTGCGCCGACATCAGGGGCGCGAAACGGGTGCCGGAGTGCGGGGTGCCGAGTGTGACCACCGTACGGACCCGGGTGTCGCCGCCGAGCCGCTGCACGTAATAGCGGGCGATGAGCCCGCCCAGGCTGTGGCCCACGAGATCCACCCGGCGATGACCGGTGCGCGCACACACCTCCTCCACATGGCGGCTGAGCAACTCGGCGGCCTTACGGAGATCGCAGGTCAGTGGGGAGTAGTTGAGCGCCTCGACATGGCGCCAGCCGTGCCGGTGCAGCGAGCGGCGCAGCAGCAGGAAGACGGAGCGGTTGTCGATGAAGCCATGGAGCAGAAGGACCGGCGGATGGGACCGGCCCTCGGTCGGCAGCAGTGACGGCGCGCCGGGAGCGGGCTGCCGGGCGTCCGGTGCCGGGTGCGTCTCCGGCGGCTCGGCGGTGGAGTGGGGTGCGGGTCGTGGCACGGGTCGTGGCACAGGTCGTTCCTGGGAGATGCCGGTCGGGTAGAGGAGGAGATGGCCGGCGAGGACCGCCAACTCCACGACCGTGCTGCGCAGGAGCAGGGAAGGGGTGCGGAGGGGGAGCTGACGGGCGCGCTGGAGCGGCACGGCGAGCAGGCGCGTGAACAGAAGAGGGGCGGAGAGAAAGGGCAGGGCCTTCATGGCCGACCTCCCGAACGGCACGCGGGAGGCGGCTCCGGCCCCCGTGTGCCCTCGTGGGGAGCCATGAGCAGCGACGGCGAGGATGCGGCGTACTCGCCCTGATGCGCGCCCGGCGGCGCGGTGGCCCGGCTGCGGCTCCCCGTGCGCCCGCCCCGCGCGCACGGAGCCACCCGGCCATGGCGGCACGACACGCGGAACACGGCGCGTAGCGAACGTGTCCCATGTGTGATTTCCCCCTCCCCGGATGTCACGAAACGGCTGGGTACGGGATGCTGGCGATAACGTTCGTTCACGCTCGTGGCCGCCGGATCGCGGTCGCGCGATCGGTTGTCGGCTCGGCGGCACCACAGTGCCGTGCATGGCTTGGAGGCAGTGATGAGTGTGGCTCGGCATGACGGAGCGCAAGCGGAGAGCCAGGGCGCGGCGGGCAGGTCGGGGCCGATCCGGGTGGTCGTGGCCAAGCCGGGCCTGGACGGGCACGACCGGGGGGCCAAGGTCATCGCGCGGGCGCTGCGCGACGCCGGTATGGAGGTGATCTACACCGGGCTGCACCAGACCCCGGAGCAGATCGTCGACACCGCGATCCAGGAGGACGCCGACGCGATCGGGCTGTCCATCCTCTCCGGCGCGCACAACACCCTCTTCGCGAAGGTCATCGCCCTGTTGGAGGAGCGCGAAGCGGCGGACATCAAGGTCTTCGGCGGCGGCATCATCCCCGAGGCCGACATCGCCCCGCTCAAGGCACAGGGCGTGGCGGAGATCTTCACGCCGGGTGCGACGACTGCCTCGATCGTGGAGTGGGTCAACGCGAACGTGCGCTCGCCGGCGGCCTGAGGCGCCGGGGAGCCGGGGGACGAGGACGGAGACCGGCCGGGGCACGCGGGTGCGTCCGGCGCGGGTGCGTCCGGCGCGGAAAATCATGGCGCGAAGGGCCGGCGCGTGCCCCGGCCCGGGGCGTCGGTCGGGGTACCGGTACTGATGCCGGCACCGGTACTGGTGCTGGTGCCGGTGCCGGTGTCTGTGTCTGTGCCGGTGCGGGTGTCTGTGCCGGTGTCGAAGTCCGCGCCGGGGCCCGCGCCCGCGCCCGTGCCCGTGCCGGTGCCGGCGTCGGGGCGGGTGCCGGGGGCGTGCTCGTCCGCGCTGTGGTGGCCGGTGGCCGGCGGGGTGAACTCCGCGTGCATGGTGGCGCGGAGGCGCAGGGTGCCGACCAGGCGCTGGAAGGCCTCGGACCAGTAGCCGCCGGAGCCCGGAGAGGCGCCCTCCGGCTCGTCCGTGACGGCGGTGAGCATGTCGAGACGGTCGGCCGCGGCCGGGTCGAGGCAACGCTCGGCCAGGCCCATCACCCCGCTGAAGCTCCAGGGATAGCTGCCCGCGTCCCGGGCGATGTCCAGGGCGTCGACGACCGCCCCGCCCAGCGGCTCGGCCCAGGGGACCGCGCACACCCCGAGCATCCGGAAGGCTTCCGACAGGCCGTGCGCCGCAATGAACTCCGCCACCCACCAGGCCCGTTCCTCGTCGGGCAGCACGGTCAGCAGCTTCGTCAGATCCCGTGACGAGCCGGCCGGTGAGGCGTCGTCCGCCCGGGACGGAGCGCCCGGCGCGCCCAGCAGTGCCCGTGCCCAGCCGGTGTTCCGCTGGCGCACGGCGGCGCGGCACCAGGCGTCGTGCAGCTCCGTCCGCCAGTCGTCGCCCACCGGCAGCGCGACGATCGCCGCCGCGTCGCGGCCCCCGAACCGTGCATGCCAGCCGTCCAGCGGTGCCGCCTCCACCAACTGGCCCAGCCACCAGGACCGTTCGCCCCGTCCGGACGGCGGTTTGGGTGCCACGCCGTCCCGTTGCATCTCCGCATCGCACTCGTGCGGGGCCTCTACGGCGATCACCGGGGTGGTGGCCGTACGGTCCAGGCCGATGCAGGTGTGCGCACGCTGCCCCACACGGGCCGCGAGTGCGGAGCCGGGCAGGGCGGAGAGCAGCTCGGCGGCCGTCGCCCGGACGTTGCGGCTGCGGTCGGACAGTGCCTGTTCGAGGAACGGCTCATCGGCCGTCGAGAGGCCCTCGCGCAGCGAATCGAGGAACATCAGACGGTCCTCGGCCCGCTCCGTGGACCAGGTCGTGGCCAGCAGTGCCAGGGCGGCCTGCGGGTCCTGGCGGCGCAGTGCGGTCAGCAGGGCGACCCGCTCCGCGAACAGGCCCTCCTCCCATTGCCGGCGTACGCTCTCGGGATCGTCGTCCCCGGGGGGCCCGGCCGGGCCGCCCGCACGCTCGGCTCCGCTCCAGAGGGAGGTGCCTCCCTCCCCGCGGAGCGCGAATTTCCATTCGCCGTTGAGCCGCGCCAGCCACAGCGCACGCGGGCCCGCCAGCGCCAGCGCGGCGGGCCGCAGGTCCGTACGGGCACGGGCGGCGTCGAGCAGTGCGGGCAGCAGTGACTCCGGGGCGCGGTAGCCGAACTCACCGGCGGTGGCCAGCCACTGGGGCAGCAGTTCGGCGAGGTCGGGGGCCGTGCCGCGGCGGCTGCCGCCTCCGGTGCCGCCGCGGCCGGCGAGCAGCAGGGACAGCCGGCGGTGCGCGGCGGGCGGCAACGGGGGCCGAGGGTCGGCCGGGGCCGGGGCGGGCCGCTCACCGGCCGGCGCGGGGCGCAGTGCGGCGCGCCGGCGCACTGTGCTGACCGCGGCCGCATCCAGCAGCGCGGCCGCGGCACCCTGCCCGGACCGTGCCGCCACCGGTGGCGTCCGCCGTTCGGTCCCGAGGAGCGCGGCGCTCACGAGATCGGCCCAGGGGGCAGGGGCGGACGGGGTGGGTGCAGGGGGCACAGCCGGTGAAGCGGGTGAAGCGGGTGAAGCGGATGAAGCGGATGAAGCGGGAGTGGCTGGTGAAGCGGCAGTGGCTGGTGAAGCGGGCCTGGTGGGTGAAGTGGGAACGGCCGGTGGAGCGGGAGTGCTCGGTGAAGTAGGCGTGGGGGTGCTCGTCATGCCCTTCCTCCAGGCATCGGTGGTGGACGGTGTGCGCGGGGTGGCGGGGCCGGCGTCGGGCCCGGGGCCCGGGTCACAGGGACACCGGGGCAGGGTCCCAGGCGGTCAGCGGCAGAAAGCCGCGGTGGCCGCATTCGCCGAAGACCGTGATCGGCGCCCCGCCCGATATGGCGGCCAGCTGCCACAGGCTCGTACGGCCCGGACAGCGCGGGTCGAGCGGGAGCGCCGACTCTCCTTCCGCGTCGGCCAGTTGCCAGCTCTTTCCGTCATGGCTCGGTATCGGCAGGACCTCGGTGAGCACCACCGGCCAGGAATCCAGCCACGGGTCGTCACGCAGCGCATCGCCGTACGCGGCCAGGGCGGCATCGATGCCGCAGCCGGGTGGGACGGACCCCGGAACCGCCGGGGCATGCCGCTCACCCAGGGCGGCGCGCAGCGGGCGGGCGCCCGGGTAGTAGGCGAGATCCGCATCGAGCACCAGACCCGGTGGCAGGGCCAGGTCCAGGGGGCGCACGGGATGGCCGCCCCCTCGGACGGAGCCGCCGAAGGAGAGATGCAGTGCCATCCGGCCGGTCCGCTCGCCCCGCAGATGGATTCTGCGGGTGCTCAACTTGCCGTCGTCACAGTCCTGTTGGGCGAGAACCAGCCAGCGGTCCCGGAGCGGCGCCGCGCCGGGACCGGTCAGCAGATCCGCCGCCTCCGTGGTCAGCCCGACGCGTGAACGGACCGTCGCCGCAAGCGGGGCCGGAAGCCGTTCGATACCGAGGAACGCCTGGTCGAGGAGGTGCAGCAGGGCACACTCCTCCAGCAGCTTGGCGGGCCAGCCCGGTCCGGAAGACACCGCCGAGCCCAACTCCCGCACCCGCGACGCGAGACCGGGGGCCTGGGCGTCGACCATGCGGGCGGCCGTCTCGTCCCAGGAGCCTCCCCCCTCGGCGCGCTCGGCCGAGGCCAGGCCGGACCGGAGCAGATCCTCCAGGCGCTGCTCCAGCTCCGTGGCACCCGCGCCGATGCGCTGCAGCCGGCGCTCCGCACGCCGGCCGGCCGCTTCCGGGTCGGCCGGCGCACGCGACGGAGCACCGCCGCCCGCGGGCGGGTGCGCGGACCGCTCGGCGCGCTCCCGGCGTCCGGCCAGCCACTCGCCCGCCCACTGCGCCGGTTCGGCCGCCGCCACCTCCCGGCCGTCGCCCGCCCAGAGCAGCAGCAGCCCCAGCGCGTGCTTGCACGGGAACTTACGGCTCGGGCAGCTGCACTTGAAGGCGGGACCATCGATGTCCACAACCGTCTGATACGGCTTCTTTCCGCTGCCCTTGCACTGCCCCCACACCGCGCTTCCGTCCGCGCCCGTTTCCGACCACGGTCCCGGCGCCGCGAGCTTGCCGCCCGCCTTGCGTGAAGCCTCGTCAGGCGCCAGCGCGAGCACCTGATCCGTCGTCCAGCGTTCCCCCTGCGGATTCATGTCCTCGACGCTACGACGCCCCACTGACAATCGCCGCGGCCCGCGATGAACTCGCAGGCCGGGGTGGGTTTTCGGGGGATTGTCAGTGGCGTGGTGCAGGCTTGATCCCGCAAGCGGCCGCAGGGATTTCGAGGTCCCGGCCGCAGACGTTGCGACGAGGGGGAACCATGTCCGAGAACCGCTTCCGGATGACGGACGACGAGAACGATCCGAGCGACGGGACCGCGCCGCAGGCCGCCGGCGGCGAAGCCCTGCGGCCGCACGCCGAGGACACTTTCGCGCAGGAGCTGAAGGCCCTCGCGGCGGCCGACGACCGGCCGCGGCCGGAGCGCTGGCGGCTCTCGCCGTGGGCGGTCGCCACCTACCTTCTCGGCGGCACCCTCGCGGACGGCACGGTCATCACGCCCAAATATGTCGGCCCGCGCCGGATCGTCGAGGTCGCCGTGACGACCCTCGCGACGGACCGCGCACTGCTCCTGCTCGGCGTGCCCGGCACCGCGAAGACATGGGTGTCCGAGCATCTGGCGGCAGCCGTCAGCGGCGACTCCACCCTGCTCGTGCAGGGCACGGCCGGCACACCCGAAGAGGCGATCCGCTACGGCTGGAACTACGCCCAGCTGCTCGCGAACGGCCCCAGCCGCGAGGCGCTGGTGCCCAGTCCGGTGATGCGCGCGATGGCGCAGGGCATGACCGCGCGGGTCGAGGAGCTGACCCGGATCCCCGCCGACGTCCAGGACACCCTCATCACGGTCCTGTCGGAAAAGACCCTGCCCATCCCGGAGCTGGGGCAGGAAGTGCAGGCGGTCCGCGGCTTCAATCTGATCGCCACCGCCAATGACCGCGACCGCGGGGTGAACGAACTCTCCAGCGCGCTGCGCCGCCGCTTCAACACCGTCGTCCTGCCGCTGCCCGCGACCCCCGACGAAGAGGTGGACATCGTCTCGCGCCGGGTCGAACAGATCGGGCGCTCGCTGGATCTTCCGGGCGGAGCGGAGGGCCTGGACGAGATCCGCCGGGTCGTCACGGTCTTCCGTGAGCTGCGCGCCGGTCTCACCGCCGACGGCCGGACCAAGCTCAAGTCGCCCTCCGGCACCCTCTCCACGGCCGAGGCCATCTCGGTGGTGACGAACGGGCTGGCGCTGGCCACCCACTTCGGGGACGGGGTGCTGCGCTCCGGAGACGTGGCCGCGGGCATCCTGGGCGCCGTGGTCCGCGACCCGGCGGCGGACCGGGTCGTATGGCAGGAGTACCTGGAGACCGTGGTGCGCGAGCGCGACGGCTGGAAGGACTTCTACCGCGCCTGCCGGGAGGTGAGCGCATGACCGGGCCGGTGCTGCTCGGGGTGCGGCATCACGGCCCCGGGTCGGCGCGGGCGGTGCTGGCCGCTCTGGACCGGTGCCGGCCGGATGCGGTCCTGATCGAGGGACCACCGGAGGCGGACGCGCTGGTACCGCTGGCCGCCCAGGAGGAGATGCGGCCGCCCGTCGCGCTGCTCGCCCATGCACAGGACGATCCCGGCCGCGCGGCATTCTGGCCGCTGGCGGAGTTCTCGCCGGAGTGGGTGGCGATGCGCTGGGCCCTGGAGCGCGGCGTCCCCGTCCGCTTCATCGATCTGCCCGCGGCACACTCCCTGGCGATGAGCGACGACGGGCAGACGGCCGGTGGGGAGGCGGCCGACGCGGATCCGGCCGACGGCAGCGGATCCGGCGCGCAGGAGGGTGCCGCAGAGGCAGAGGCAGAGGCAGAGGCAGAGGCAGAGGCAGAGGCAGAGACCGGGGCCGGGGCCGAGGTGCGGGTCGACCCGATCCGGGCGCTGGCCGAGGCGGCCGGGTACGACGATCCCGAGCGCTGGTGGGAGGACGTGGTCGAGCACCGCGGGAGCGGCGGAGGCACCGGGAGCGGGGGCGGCCCCGGAACCGGATACGGAGGTGGCCCCGGTACGGATGCACTCGCCCCGTTCGCGGCGCTGGCCGAGGCGATGGCGGCGCTGCGCGAGACGTACGGGGACGGCGGCCATGACCGTGACCCGGTGCGCGAGGCCCATATGCGCCTGCGACTGCGCGCCGCGCGACGGGAGTTCGGCGACGGCATCGCCGTGGTGTGCGGCGCCTGGCACGTCCCGGCCCTCACCTACCGCACCACCGTGACCGCCGACCGGCAGCTGCTCAAGGGCCTGCCGAAGGTGAAGGCGGCGGTGACCTGGGTGCCCTGGACGCACCGACGGCTCTCCCGCCACAGCGGCTACGGCGCCGGTATCGCCTCCCCCGGGTGGTACGGCCATCTCTTCAGCGCCCCCGACCGCCCCGTCGAACGCTGGCTGACCAAGGCCGCCGGGCTGCTCCGCGAGGAGGACTACGCCGTCTCGTCGGCACATGTCATCGAAGCGGTGCGGCTCGCCGAGGGGCTGGCCACGGTCCGCGGCCGCCCGCTGGCCGGGCTGACGGAACTGGACGACGCGGTCCGGGCCGTCATGGGGGACGGCTCCGACGCCCCGTCCTCGCTGATCCACGACCGGCTGGTGGTCGGGGATGCGCTGGGCGAGGTCCCGGACGACGCCCCCGCGGTACCGCTGCAACGCGACATCGCTCGCAGCGGGCGGACGCTGCGGCTCAAACCGGAGGCGCTGGAACGGGAACTGGAGCTGGACCTGCGCAAGGAGACCGACGCCGGCCGCAGCCGTCTGCTGCACCGGCTCCGGCTGCTCGCCATCCCCTGGGGCGAACCCACCCGCTCCCGTGGCAGCACCGGCACCTTCCGGGAGACCTGGCGGCTGTGCTGGGAGCCCGAACTGTCGGTGCGGGTCGCGGAGGCCGGCATCTGGGGCACGACGGTGCTCTCGGCCGCCACCGCCAAGGCCGCGTCCGAGGCGTCCGCGGCGGCCACACTCGCCGAGGTGACGGCGCTCGCCGAGCGCTGTCTGCTCGCCGAACTCCCCGACGCCCTCCCGGTGGTGATGCGGGCACTGTCGGACCGTGCGGCGCTGGACGCGGACGTGGGCCATCTCGCCCAGGCGCTGCCCGCCCTCGTACGGTCCGTGCGCTACGGCGATGTGCGCGGCACGGAGACGGCGGTGCTGCGCGAGGTGGCAATCGGCCTGGCCGAGCGGGTCTTCGTCGGACTGCCGCCGGCCTGCCTGGGCCTGGATGCCGACGGCGCCGCCGCCATGCGCGGCCATCTCGACGCCACCCACCGGGCCGTCGGCCTCCTCGGCCGGCCGGAGGCCGGGCGGCAGCCCGGACCGCAGGACCTGCGGGCGCGGTGGGCCGGGGTGCTGCGGGCGGTGAGCGAACGGGACGCCGTACCGGGTCTGATCCGCGGTCGGGCGGCCCGGCTGCTGCTGGACGACGGCGAGTTGGGCGACGGGGGAGCGGAACGGCTGATGGGGCTCGCCCTCTCGCCGGGCACCCCGCCCACCGACGCCGCCGGATGGATCGAGGGGTTCGTCGGCGGCGGCGGCGACGGCGGTCTGCTGCTGGTCCACGACGAACGGCTGCTCGCACTGGTCGACGGCTGGCTGACCGGAGTGCCGGACGCCGCGTTCACGGACGTTCTGCCGCTGCTGCGCCGGACGTTCGCGGCGTACGAGACCGGAGTGCGGCGCACACTCGGCGAGCTGGTCCGCCGTGGCCCCACGTCCCCGTCCCGCCGTCCGGCCGGTGACGCCCCGGACGCCGGCGCGCCCGGTTTCGGCCCCGGCCTGGACCGCGACCGCGCCGCGGCCGTGCTCCCCACCCTGCGCATGCTGCTGGGAATCGGCGCCCCCGGCTTCGGCGACGAACCGGACGATGAACCGGACGACGAGCCGGGCCCGGGGCCGCACCATGTGCCGCATTCCGGGCCGCACCACGTGCCGCACTCCGGGCCGCACCATGTGCCGTCCGACGAGCAACCAGACACCGCCCGACCGGCCGACGACCTCACGGGGGCACGGACATGACCAGTACGACACCGGCCCCGATGGCAACGGCAGTGACAGCAGTGACAGCGGCGAGAGTGGCGACAGCGGCGACAGCGGCGACAGCGAAGGCAACGGCCACCGCCCCGACGCCGGCCGCGGCCGAGGACCCCGCCCCTGACTCCCCCTCCATCCCCTCCATCCCCGCTTCCGCTCCCGCCCCCACCTCCGAAGCCGAGCGGCTGCGCCGTTGGCGGCTGGTGCTCGGCGGCGGCGGTGCGGACGGCACCGGATGTGAACTACGGGGGCGTGACGCGGCGATGGACGGGGCACTGGCCTCGCTCTACGGCCGGGAGCAGGGGAACGGCAAGGGGCCCGGCGGCGGCAGGCGTTCGGCGGGGCTCGGGGCTTCGGCGCCGGGGGTGGCGCGTTGGCTGGGTGACATCCGTACGTACTTCCCGTCCTCCGTGGTGCAGGTGATGCAGCGCGACGCCATCGACCGGCTGGGGCTTTCCACACTGCTGCTGGAACCGGAGATGCTGGAGGCCGTCGAGGCGGATGTGCATCTGGTGGGCACCCTGCTCTCGCTCAACAAGGTCATGCCGGAAACGACCAAGGAGACCGCCCGTGCCGTCGTCCGCAAGGTCGTCGGGCAACTGGAAAAGAAGCTGGCGCAGCGCACCCGCGCCACACTCACCGGCGCACTGGACCGCTCCGCCCGGATCAGCCGGCCGCGCCATCGCGATATCGACTGGGACCGTACGATCCGGGCGAACCTCAAGAACTACCTCCCGGAGTACCGCACGGTCGTTCCCGAGCGGCTGATCGGCTACGGCCGCTCGGCGCAGTCGGTGAAGAAGGACGTGGTGCTCTGCATCGACCAGTCCGGTTCGATGGCCGCCTCGGTCGTCTATGCCTCGGTGTTCGGCGCGGTGCTCGCCTCCATGCGGGCTCTCGACACCCGGCTGGTCGTCTTCGACACCGCGGTGGTCGATCTGACGGACCAACTGGACGACCCGGTCGATGTCCTGTTCGGCACCCAGCTCGGCGGCGGCACGGACATCAACCGTGCGCTCGCCTACTGCCAGTCCCGCATCACCCGCCCCACCGAAACCGTCGTCGTCCTCATCAGCGACCTCTACGAGGGCGGCATCCGGGACGAGATGCTCAAGCGGGTCGCCGCGATGAAGGCGTCCGGCGTGCAGTTCGTGACGTTGCTTGCGCTCTCCGACGAGGGGGCACCCGCCTACGACCGTGATCACGCCGCGGCCCTCGCGGCCCTGGGCGCACCGGCGTTCGCCTGCACTCCGGATCTGTTTCCGGACGTGATGGCGGCCGCGATCGAGAAACGTCCGCTGCCCATACCGGACATGGCGGAGCAACGGTGACAGGAACCCCCTGGGGACTTGCGTGGCACCTGGCCCCTCATGCAAGGATCAGGCCATCGCTCGATCGCCCGCGACGCGCGTGACACCGGGGCCGTGTGCCTGGGGTGTCCCCGTCCGTATGGGAAGGTCCCCCTTGTCTGCTGTGTTCGCCCTGCCTGCCGCCGTGCGCCTGCCGCGCACGGTGGCCGTGCGGCGTGCGCTGCTGGCGGGGCTCTTCCTGGCGGGCTTTGTCGCTCTCGGCTTCGCCTTCGGCCCCGGCGCCCATGCCGACGACCGCACGCGGACAGCGGATCTGCCCGGGGTGGAGACCCCGGCGAAGTCCGCGGCCGGAGCGTCCGTCCCGGACCGGGCCGCCACCCGGGACGGGGCGACGGACCAGGCGAACCGCTTGTCCGGTTCCGGTTCCGGGGCCGCCCTCGCGCGGCAGGGCAAGACGTCCGGCGTGAAGCTCGCCGAGCGCACCCATGCCGCCTCCGACGCGGTGGCCAAGGCCGTACGGCCCGCCGCTGAGCAGGCCACGCCGGTCACCGGCCGGATCACCGAGCCGGTGAGCCGGGTCGTACGGGAGATCGGGGACTCGGCCGGTGCCGCGCTGCCCGTCCACCTCCCGTCCGGTGAGCACACGGGACGCCCCGGAGACGGCGCGACGCACCCGCACGGCCGTACGCCGGGCACGGCGCAGCCGGCCGGTCCGCGGACCGCTGCCACGGCGGCCGGTGCTTCCGCCGCCCAGTCGTCGCACCTCGTCGAGGACCTGCGCAAGCCGGCCGCCGAGCACCCCTCGGCCGCCGTCCACGAGCAGCAGGAACCCGGCCATCACGGCCTTCCGGGACAGTTCCCGCAGGCCCCGATGGCACCCACCTCGCACACCGCCGGTGACGGCCACGGTCCCCGTGGCGGGGACCAGCACGCCGCCGCCCCGGTGGAACCCCTGCGCTTCCGGCTGCTGCCCGGTGGCGTCCGCACGGCCGATGGCGCTCCGACGCGTCGGCGTGCCGAAGAAATCCTCGAATTCCCGGGCTAGGGCAGACCGCTCCGCGTCTGTAACTGACCTGCCGCGCGGGGGCGGGACAGGTCTGCCCTTTCACCCCTCCTGAATTCGAAGGACGTCACCTCCATGCGCTCGAACATCCGCCGTTCCATCGTCGTTGCCGCTGCCGCCACCGGTCTGTGGGCCCTGGGCTCCGCCGCCGCCAACGCCGCCGAGCTGCCCGTCGGCTCGGACCTGCCGGCCACCGGCTCGGTGACCGACACCGCCAAGCAGCTGCCCACGGGTGACGTGGCCGGCACCGCGACGAAGACGGCCAAGACCGTCATCACGACCGCCAAGACCGTCACCACGACTGCCAAGAAGACGGTGGGCGACGTGACCGGCAAGGCGACCGGCGCCCTCGGCGGCGGCGTGTCGGCCCAGGGTGTCGGCCTGCCGAAGACCGGTGCGGTGCAGAAGACCGCCGACCTGAACAAGGCCAAGAAGGCCGCGAAGGCCCTCAGCAAGAAGGCCGCCAAGGCCGCCAAGGCCGCGGACCTCGGCAAGGCCGGCCGCCTCGCGAACGGCACGCTGCCCTCCGTGCCGTCGCTGCCCGCGACCCCGGGCGTCCCGTCCGCCCACCTCCCCGGCGGTCTGCCCCAGGGCGTGCCCGGCACCCCGGCGCTGCCGAAGGTGCCCGCGCTGCCCAAGGCTCCGGGCTCGGTCGACAACCTGCTGGCCGGTCTCGCCGGTGCGGGCATCCGCCCCGAGCAGCTGACGAAGCAGGCCCAGGGCGGCCTTGCCACCGCCCGTCCGGTCGTCGACCACGCGGCCTCCGACGCGCTGCCGTCCGTCGCCCGCCGGGTTGTCGTCAAGGTCGTGCCGGTCGCCCAGGGTGCGGTCGGCGGTGCCGGTCAGCTCGCCGGTGACGCGGCCGGCCAGGCGACCCCGTTCGTGATCACGGTCGGCGGCCAGGCCCAGCTGTTCGCGCAGGGCACCGCCGCCGACGCGGTGCCGTTCGCCCGGGGTGCCGCTGCGGACGCCGCGCCGTTCGTCCAGGGGAAGGTGACCGGCACCGTGGCGTTCGCCCAGGGCGCGGCCACTGACGCCACCCCGTTCGCGCAGGGCCTGGCCGCCGTTGCGGTGTCCGACGCACGGGGCACCGCCGGTCAGGCCGCCGCCGGTGTGCAGGGCCTGACCCCGGTGAAGTCCGTGCCGGCCGTCCCGGGCGTCCCCGCCGTGCCGGGCGTCCCCGCCGTGCCGGCTGTCCCGTCCGTGCCTGCCGTCCCCTCCGTGCCGGCCGTCCCGTCCGTGCCCGCCGTCCCGGCCAACGTGACTCACGTCGTCCCCGCCGTCCCCGCCGTCCCGGCTGTCCCGTCCGTGCCCGCCGTCCCGGCGCACCTGACCGACGCCGTCCCGGCGCACCTGACCGACGCCGTCCCGGCCACCGTGACCGACGCCGTCCCGGCCGTGCCCGCCAAGGTGACCGACGCCGTCCCGGCCCACCTGGCCGACGCCGTGGCCGTCCCGGCCGTGCCCGCCCACCTGGCCGACCTGACCAACGCCGCCAACATCCCGGCGCTGCCCACCCTCCCGGTCCAGACCGTCTGAGGCCTCGGGCCGACACCACCGGCTCATCGGCCGCGGCGGCGGCCGATGCCGGAACACCCATGAACAGCCGGGCGGACCTCTGTGGGGGAGGGCCGCCCGGCCTTGGTGTATCCACCGCACCGCATTCACCGCACCGCATTCACCACCACGCCGCCGCCCACGCCAGTGCCCACGCCGGCCAACGAGCCGCCACCACCCGCGAGTTGGTACTCGCAGAAGCCGCGTGCGCGCCGCAGTGTCGCGTACGGCATGCGGTCCGCCTCGGTCCACTCCGGACCGGGGCCTTCGACGTAGTGGCACCGCCCTCGACCGGCCACGTCGAACCGCTACCGGAACCGCTGCCGGGACTGCACCTGACCCGCCACCGGAACTCTCACCGCAGCCGCACCCAGGACATCCCCGTGCCGAGGAAGCCGCCGGAAAGCCCGCGACATAAACGCCGGATACGTCGTATGCGTCATTCCGCTGCCTCTTCCCACCCGATTTCAGGCACCGAGTACGCGCCGAGTACGGCCCGAGTACGCGCCCAGTGCGTACTGAGTCCGCACTGAGTCCGCACTGACTCCGCACTGAGTCCGTACCGAGTACGAGGACGCGGAGAAATCGGGAAAGGGCGGGGGACGGCAGCTGCGGACGACGTCACGACCGCCCCCCGTCCCGGCCGTGACTCCGCCTCTCCCGGGCAGGTGGAACCCGGTCGGCAACCAGCCGACAACCAGCCGACAACCAGCCGACGACATGCGGAAATCCCGGGGACGCGTAACTTGGCCAAAAGATCTGTGATGGTAATCACCGCTGGAGTGTGATCTGCGATTTAGGGCCTCAGGTCCTGCGGCGATAACCTGCGAGACGGACATGCCGCGTATCCGGTCATCGTGTACGCCTCCCTCAGTGACAGCGCCGTCACGTTGCCCTTCGCGGCACGCCCATCGCAGACGAACGAACCGCGATCACTACGGCGATTCTGAGAAGACAAGGGACGGACGCGCGTGGACCTGTTCGAGTACCAGGCGAGGGACCTCTTCGCCAAGCACGGTGTACCGGTGCTGGCCGGTGAAGTCATCGACACGCCTGAGGCGGCGCGCGAGGCGACCCAGCGGCTGGGCGGCAAGTCGGTCGTCAAGGCGCAGGTGAAGGTCGGTGGCCGCGGCAAGGCCGGCGGCGTCAAGCTGGCCACCAGCGAGGACGACGCGGTCGAGAAGGCCGGTCAGATCCTGGGCATGGACATCAAGGGCCACACGGTCCACAAGGTGATGATCGCCGAGACCGCTCCGGAGATCGTCGAGGAGTACTACGTCTCGTACCTCCTCGACCGCACCAACCGCACCTTCCTGGCCATGGCCTCCGTCGCCGGCGGCATGGACATCGAGGAGGTCGCGGCCACCCGGCCCGACGAGCTCGCGAAGGTCCCGGTCGACGCCAACGAGGGCGTCACGATCGAGAAGGCCCGCGAGATCGTCGCCCAGGCCAAGTTCCCGGCCGAGGTTGCCGAGCAGGTCGCCGAGGTCATGGTGACCCTGTGGAAGACCTTCGTCGCCGAGGACGCGCTCCTCGTCGAGGTCAACCCCCTCGCCAAGGTCGCCAGCGGCGAGGTCATCGCCCTCGACGGCAAGGTGTCCCTGGACGAGAACGCCGAGTTCCGCCAGCCGGAGCACGAGGCGCTGGAGGACAAGGACGCAGCCAACCCGCTCGAGGCTGCGGCCAAGGCCAAGGGTCTGAACTACGTCAAGCTCGACGGCCAGGTCGGCATCATCGGCAACGGCGCGGGTCTCGTCATGAGCACCCTGGACGTCGTCGCCTACGCCGGCGAGAAGCACAGCAACGTCAAGCCCGCCAACTTCCTCGACATCGGTGGCGGCGCCTCCGCCGAGGTCATGGCGAACGGCCTGGAGATCATCCTCGGCGACCCGGACGTCAAGTCCGTGTTCGTCAACGTCTTCGGTGGCATCACCGCCTGTGACGAGGTCGCCAACGGCATCGTCCAGGCCCTGGAGCTGCTCAAGTCCAAGGGCGAGGACGTCAACAAGCCCCTGGTCGTGCGCCTCGACGGCAACAACGCGGAGCTCGGTCGCGAGATCCTGTCGAAGGCCAACCACCCGCTGGTGCAGCGCGTGGACACCATGGACGGCGCGGCCGACAAGGCCGCCGAGCTGGCTGCTAAGTAAAGGACGAGGACACAACAACCATGGCTATCTTCCTCACCAAGGAAAGCAAGGTCATCGTCCAGGGCATGACCGGTGCCACTGGCATGAAGCACACCAAGCTGATGCTCGGTGACGGCACCAACATCGTCGGCGGTGTGAACCCGCGCAAGGCCGGCACCAGCGTCGACTTCGAGGGCACCGAGGTACCCGTCTTCGGCTCGGTCGCCGAGGCGATGGAGAAGACCGGCGCCGATGTGTCCGTGCTCTTCGTGCCGCCGGCCTTCGCCAAGGCCGCCGTCGTCGAGGCGATCGACGCCGAGATCCCGCTCGCCGTCGTGATCACCGAGGGCATTGCCGTCCACGACTCCGCCGCCTTCTGGGCGTACGCGAAGTCCAAGGGCAACAAGACCCGGATCATCGGCCCGAACTGCCCCGGCCTGATCACCCCCGGTCAGTCCAACGCCGGCATCATCCCGGGCGACATCACCAAGCCCGGCCGCATCGGTCTGGTGTCGAAGTCCGGCACGCTGACCTACCAGATGATGTACGAGCTGCGTGACATCGGCTTCTCCTCGGCCGTCGGCATCGGTGGCGACCCGGTCATCGGCACCACGCACATCGACGCCCTCGCGGCGTTCGAGGCGGACCCCGACACCGACCTGATCGTGATGATCGGCGAGATCGGCGGCGACGCCGAGGAGCGTGCGGCCGACTTCATCAAGGCCAACGTCTCCAAGCCGGTCGTCGGCTACGTCGCGGGCTTCACCGCGCCCGAGGGCAAGACCATGGGCCACGCCGGCGCCATCGTCTCCGGCTCCTCCGGCACCGCCCAGGCGAAGAAGGAGGCCCTGGAAGCCGCCGGCGTCAAGGTCGGCAAGACCCCCTCGGAGACCGCGCGCCTGGCCCGCGAGATCCTCGGCGGCTGACTGCTGCCTCCCGGCCTCTCCGCCGGACCGGACGTACGCCGTCCCTGACGGCCGTCATGGATGCCGCCGGACCCCCGCCCCCGTGGCGGGGGTCCGGCGGTGTCTGCGTTCGGGGCGGGGGGTCCGGAGGCATCCGCGTTCGGGGCGGGCCCGAACTCCGCGTTCGGGGCGGGATCCGGGCCCGGACGGCAGGGGCGGCCGGCTGACCTGCGGCAGCACCCGGGCTGACGGACCAGCTGACGGACTAACGGACGTCGGGTGCCAGGCGGGCTTGCCGGAGCCGCTTGCGCACCACCGCGTTGCCGTACTTCCGGGTGTCGGCGCCGCGGCGCCCGGCCGGTGAGACGCGGGCGTGCGGTGCGGTCGCCAGGTGCTCGTCCGGCGGCGGTGTGTAGTGGTCCGGCGCCACGGTCATCATCACCAGTGTCGCCAGCGCGAACAGTCCGGTCAGCCCGAATGCCGCCCGTGTGGTCCGCAGATCGCGGCGTTCGCTGTCGCTCCGTACGCACGGTGCGGTGCCGGGTGCACCGTGCTGTGCGGCCGTCAGCCCGCTGAGCCGGACCCGCAGGATCTCGCCCTGCCGCACCGGCGGCTGCCCGGCGAGGCCCAGCTCCGGCAGCCGCGCGGCGACCTGCTCGCGGGCATGCGTCAGCCGCCCGGCCGCGGCGCGCGTACTCGCCTCGATCTCCGCCGCGGTTTCGTGGAGCCCCAGACCGACCCCGTCGTGCAGCAGGAGCGCCCGCCGGTACGGGGCGGGCAGGCTCAGCAGCGTCTCCAGCAGCGCACGGTCCGCGGGCTCGCCGCCCTCCTGGAACTGCCGCGGCTTACGGGCGGGCCGCAGCCCGGGGCACAGCCGGTGCCACGGCGTCAGCGCGTACTCGTACGCCGCCGCCCGCACCCACCCCGCCGGGTCGGGGTCCACTGCGACCTCGGGCCACCGCTGCCAGGCGAGCCGGAACCCCTGCTCCACGGCCCGCCGTGCGAGCCACGGGCGCCCGGTGAGCAGATACGTCTGCCGCGTCAGCGCCGCCGCGTGCCGGGTGTGGAGGTCGTCGAAGGCGGTGGCGGCGTGCTCGCGCCGTGGAGTCTCGCGCCGGGGCATCTCGCGCCGGGGCATCTCGCGCTGGGTCATACAGAGCAGTGTGGAAAACGCTCCTCACCGGATGCAGCGCGACACGTCGGGCATTTCGCCAGTGCAGGGATGAAACGTCTCTTATTGGCAGCATGGCCGCGTGAGCCAGTTGACCGATCGTGGCCCTACGTTGTCCTCGCACGGCCGAGCCGCCGCGCAGCGCTCCTCCGCGATCGGCGCGGCCTTCCTCGGCGGTGTGACGGCCGCCGGTCTCGGCCTCGGCGCGCTGGCGGTCGCCGTGCTGCTGCTCTGGGTCGCCTCCCCGGCCCCCGACAGCGGCCCGTCCCGGGCGCTGCATCTCGCCGCCGACCTGTGGCTGCTGGCACACGGCGGCGACCTCGTACGCACCACCGGCCACTCCGGCGCCGCGGCCCCGGTCGCCGTGACCCCGCTGCTGCTCGCCGTCCTCCCGGTCTGGCTGCTCCACCGGGCCGGCCGCCACGCCCTGGCCACCGCGGCCGGCGGCCACACCGCCGCAGGTGCGGACTCCGCCTCCGGTGCGGACTCCGGCGGCGGTGCGGTCGCCCTCAGTGGTCCGGTCGCCGTCGGTGGTCCGGTAGGCGTCAGTGGTGCGGACCCCGGCAGCGTTGCGAGCGTTGCGGCCGCCGTCCCGACGGTTGCGCCGCGCACCCTGCTCGGCGCGCTGCTCAGCGGCTATCTGCTGATCGCGGCCGGTGTGCTGGTCTACGCCTGCACCGGAGGCATGAGCGCCGAGCCGTTCAGCGTGCTGGCGGCCGTGCCGGCCACCGCCGTCGCCACCCTCGTCGGCACGGCCTGGTGCCTGCTCCGGCATCCGGGCGCCGATCTGCTGCCCGCCCGGGTCCTGCGGGCCGTGGCCAAAGTGCCCGATGGCCTGCGGACCCTCCTCAGTGGCTCCCGGTCCGCCGCCGCGCACCGCGCCGCTGCCAGGGCCCTCGGTGCCCTGCTCACCGCCGGTGCGCTGCTCACCCTGCTCTCCCTGGCCCTGCACGCGGGCCGGGTCAGCCATGACCTGCTGCAGCTGGCGCCCGACTGGGCGAGCCGCGCCACGGTGCTGCTGCTGTGCCTGGTCCTGCTCCCGAACGCGGCCGTCTGGGGTGCCGCGTACGGCCTGGGGCCCGGCTTCACGGTCGGCGCGGGCAATGGGGTCGGCCCGCTGGGCACCTCGGCACATCCGGCGCTGCCACAGCTGCCGCTGCTCAGCGGGCTGCCGGACGCCGGCCCGGGAAACCCGCTGACCTGGGCGGTGGCCGTGGTGCCCGTGGTCGCGGGGGCGCTGATGGCGCGCTCGGTGGCCCGTTCCGCGGCCCGTACCGCGACGGCGCCCGACGGCCCGGGAGGCCCCTGGTCATGGTGGACGACGGCCTGCGTGGCAGCCCTGGGGGCCGCCCTCTGCGGCCTCGTCATGGCGGTGCTCGCGGGTCTCTCCGGTGGCCCACTGGGCACCGGCGCGCTCGACGTATTCGGCCCCAGCTGGTGGCGTACGGGCCTCGCGGCAGCGGCCTGGACCGCCCTCACCGGCATCCCGGGCGCGATCGGCCTACGGTCCTGGCACCTCCACACGGGGCGGCGGGCGGACACGACCACCGGCCGGCAGGATCAGGGACACCCGGGCGGTGCGAACGGGGACGGCGGTGTGAAGGGGGACGGCGGAGCGGAGGGGGAGAGGGAAGCAGAGGGGGAGAGCCGTACGAAGAGCCCGGGTGGCGCAACGGCCGGCGGCGGCACGAATTCCGGTGGCGCACCGGCCGGTGACGGCACGAAACCCGCCGGCGCCAAGAGCGAGGGCGCAGCGGAAGCCCCGGCCCCGGCCCCTGCCCCCGTGCACCTCGCGGCTGTGAACCCGGCCGGCACCACCACCCCGGACAGCTGACACCGCCACCGCGGCACCGTCAGCACCACACGGTCACCGGTCACCGGTCACTGGTCACCACTGCGACGGCCCCCACAGCGCCGCCGCAGCGCGCCGCCACCCCACCATCTACTGCTGCGTGCTGCTCAGCAGCGGTCGCAGTTCCTTCGGCAGCAGCTGTTCGCAGGACTTGCCGGACGACTGGGTCAGGGCGTCGTTCACGCAGGTGAAGTAGTCGCGGTAGACGATCTGCACGGTGAAGGTCGCGGCCACCATCATCAGCGTCAGCGAAGCGGTCACCAGGCCCGCGACCGCCGCGGTGACCTGCGGCCGGGTGGTGCCCGGTGCGGACGGGGCACCGGGCCGGGCTTCCGGGGCGGGCCGGGCGGCGGGGGCGGGGCGGCCCTCCATGGCGGCGGTGGTGGCCGCGGCGGCGGCCTTCGCGGGGTTCGGCTTGGCGCGCAGTGAGCTGATGCCCCAGTAGATGGCCAGCGCGCCCAGCAGGAGAGCGACCTCCGGCAGGCTGAACAGCACGCAGAAGAACCCCCAGAGACCGGCGAGCAGCGCATAGCGCGCCCGTCGCTGGGACGGGTCGGTGGGGTCCCAGCGCAGTCCGCCGGGGCCGCCGGGGCCGCCGGAACCGCCCCCTTGCTGGCTGTTGCGGCCGCCCGGCCGGCTGCCGAATCCGCCGCTTTGCCGGCCCGGCTGACGGGGGCTCCACTGGCTGCCCCAGCTCGGCGTCTGCTCGCCCTGCCCCTGCCCCTGCTCCTCCTCGCCGTTGTCCCCGTGGCCCGGTGTGTGGGCGCGGTGGCGCGGGCGCCACTCCTGGTCGGGGGCGTCGGCCGGCGGCGGGGCGAAGGGGTTGTCCCGGCCGGGGTCCGGGGAATCCGGAGCGGCGGGTTCCGAGGACGAGGACGACGACTTGCGCTCACGCGGCAGCAGCACCACCCCGGGGGCGGCGGCGGGCTGGGGGTACCTCCCAGCGGTAGCCGGGAGAGGGGGCAGGAGGGCCGCGCGGCGGCGTCGGTCCGTCATCTGGAGTGCGTCTTCCCCTTGTCTCGTCCGTACGCGGCCTGTGCGACCGGCGCCCGGTTACCACGAACTGCATGCAGTCTTACGCCTGACGCTACCTCCCGTCCCCGCCCCCGTCCCGCGGGGGCCGCTCGGTGTGCCGGTATCGTTGCTGACGGTCGGCGCCTTCGTAGGGTTCCCCGGATCTGCGGTACCCGCAGTCTTGTACGACCACACAAAGCACGCGAGATCGGAAAAGAGCCCCGCCGTGGCTTCCTCCCCAGCCCCCGCCCCGCCGCCCGTTCCCCGGGGTGCCGACTCCTCCCCCGGGCTCCCGGCTCCCCTCGCGCAGGAGGGAGCCCCCCGCGCAGGAGAGCCCCCGGTTGGCCGCCCGGCCCGCATCGTCGTCCTCGTCTCCGGTTCCGGTACGAACCTGCAGGCGCTGCTGGACGCGATTGCCGACGAGGGCCCGGAGGCGTACGGCGCGGAGATCGTGGCCGTCGGCGCCGACCGGGGCGGCATCGTGGGCCTGGAGCGCGCCGGGGACGCGGGGCTCGACACGTTCGTCTGCCGGGTCAAGGACTACGACAGCCGCCAGGACTGGGACGCGGCGCTGACCGCGGCGACCGCCGTGTACGAGCCCGACCTGGTGGTCTCGGCCGGCTTCATGAAGATCCTGGGCAAGGAGTTCCTGGCCCGCTTCGGCGGCCGGACCGTCAATACCCATCCGGCACTGCTGCCGAGCTTTCCCGGTGCCCATGGCGTGCGCGATGCACTCGCGTACGGCGCAAAGGTCACCGGATGCACCGTCCACTTCGTCGACGACGGTGTCGACACCGGCCCGATCATCGCCCAGGGCGTGGTCCAGGTCCGGGATGAGGACGACGAATCCGCGCTGCATGAGCGCATCAAGGAAGTCGAGCGATCGCTGCTCGTCGAGGTCGTGGGGCGTCTGGCCCGGCACGGCTACCGCATTGAGGGACGAAAGGTACGTATCTCGTGACCGCCACCGAAGGTACGAAGCGGCCCATCCGCCGCGCACTGGTCAGCGTCTATGACAAGTCCGGGCTGGAGGAGCTGGCGCAGGGGCTGCACGCGGCGGGCGTCCAGCTCGTGTCGACCGGGTCGACGGCCGGGAAGATCGCCGCGGCCGGGGTGCCGGTCACCAAGGTCGAGGAGCTGACGGGCTTCCCCGAGTGCCTCGACGGCCGGGTCAAGACCCTGCACCCGAAGGTGCACGCCGGCATCCTGGCCGACCTGCGCCTGGAGGACCACCAGCGACAGCTGGACGAGCTGGGTGTCGAGCCGTTCGACCTGGTGATCGTCAACCTCTACCCGTTCCGGGAGACCGTCGCCTCCGGCGCCACCCCCGACGAGTGTGTGGAGCAGATCGACATCGGCGGGCCGTCGATGGTCCGTGCCGCCGCCAAGAACCACCCGTCGGTCGCCGTGGTCGTCAACCCGGCCCGTTACGGGGATGTCCTCGAAGCCGTCGGGGCCGGCGGCTTCGGCCTCGCCGAGCGCCGGCGGCTGGCGGCGGAGGCCTTCCAGCACACGGCGGCGTACGACACCGCGGTCGCGTCCTGGTTCACCGACCTGTACGCCCCCGAGGACGGCTACAACGGGCTCCCCGAGTTCGTCGGCACGACCCTGGACCGCAAGGGCAGCCTGCGCTACGGCGAGAACCCGCACCAGGCCGCCGCCCTCTATACGGACGGCGAGCCGGGCGGTATCGCCAACGCCGAGCAGCTGCACGGCAAGGAGATGTCCTTCAACAACTACGTGGACACCGAGGCCGCGCGCCGCGCCGCCTTCGACCACGAAGGCCCCTGTGTCGCGATCATCAAGCACGCGAACCCCTGCGGCATCGCGATCGGCAAGGACATCGCCGAGGCCCACCGCAAGGCGCACGCCTGCGACCCGCTCTCGGCGTACGGCGGCGTGATCGCCGTCAACCGCCCGGTGACCGTCGAGCTGGCCGAGCAGGTCGCGGAGATCTTCACCGAGGTCATCGCGGCCCCGGCGTACGAGGCCGGCGCGGTCGAGATCCTCGCCAAGAAGAAGAACATCCGCGTCCTGAAGGTCGAGGGCCTGCCGACCCGGCCGAGCGACGTCAAGTTCCTCTCCGGCGGCGCGGTCATCCAGCACACCGATGTGTTCCAGGCGGCGGGCGACGACCCGGCGAACTGGACGCTGGCCACCGGCGAGGCCCTGCCCGAAGGCCAGCTCGCGGAGCTGGCGTTCGCCTGGCGGGCCTGCCGGGCCGTCAAGTCCAACGCGATCCTGCTCGCCAAGGACGGCGCCTCGGTCGGCGTCGGCATGGGACAGGTCAACCGCGTCGACTCGGCGAAGCTCGCGGTCGAGCGGGCCGGCGCCGAGCGGGCGCAGGGCGCGTACGCCGCGTCCGACGCGTTCTTCCCCTTCCCGGACGGGCTGGAGATCCTGACGGCCGCGGGAATCAAGGCCGTGGTGCAGCCCGGCGGTTCGGTCCGCGATGAACTCGTCGTGGAGGCCGCCGAGAAGGCCGGCGTGACGATGTACTTCACCGGTACCCGGCACTTCTTCCACTGACCCGGCACTTCTCCGCTGACCCGGCACTTCTTCCGCTGAGCAGCCGCACGCCGAAGGGCCGCACCCCCGCTCCTGGAACCCGAGCGCGGGGTGCGGCCCTTCGGCCGTTCCGGGGCCGGAGCGGTCAGTAACGCGGCCGGTTGAACCAGGCGTTGCTCTCGTCCTTCGAGACGAAGGTGACCACGAGGATGCCCAGGACCGTGTGGACCAGGCCGATCGGGAAGGTGAACAGGCTCATGATGATGTTGGCGACACCGAAGACGACGGTGCCGACCCGGACGCCGTTGCCGCCGTTGGCGAACTGCAGGGCCAACGTGATCGCGACCACCGTGAAGATCACGATGAGCACGATCACCGCTATCAGCAGGCCCTTGCCGACGTTGATCGCCGTCACGTCGTCCGCGGCGGCGTACGGCGAGACATGGTGCGAGGCCTTGCTGACACCGCCCAGCCCCATCACGGCGAGGACCAGGCCGATGAGGTTCAGGCCGGAGAGCACGAACAGCATCACCCGGGCGGCCTTGGCCCCGCCGGGCATCGCCACCGGGTAGGGCATCTGCATACCGGGCATCCCACCGCCGCCCGGGTAAGGGCCGTACGGTGACGGCTGCTGCGGCTGCTGCGGGGCCTGCTGGGGGTAGCCGTATCCGGGCTGCTGACCCGGCGGCGGACCGTAAGGGTTCTGGTTGGGGTAGCTCACGAGCGGCGTCCTTCAAGCTTCTTGAGCGGATATCAGCGGTGTAAGGGGACGGTAGGCCACGAGGCTTCCGCCGTGATCCGTGGGGCGGGGACCCGCTGTCCGTACAGCGCCGCGAAGGCCCCGGTCGCGCTGTTGCGAGGGGGCCTTCGAGGAGGAATGCGGGGTCCCGGTCCAGGCCGGCGGGTCCGTGACCGGCTTACTGGGTCTTGACGACCACCGTGCCGACCATCTTGTCCGCGAGCGTCTGGGACTTCTCGTCCCACAGCGGCCACAGCCAGCCGATGCCGCACAGCAGGCCGTTCAGGCAGCGGCAGAGGTAACGCACGAAGGTCATGCCGAAGCCGAGGGGCCGGCCGGTGGTCTCCTTGAGCACCTTGATGCCCACCGCCTTCTTGCCCGGGGTCTGGCCGCTGCTGCCTTCCTTGGCTATGAGGAAGAAAGTCCCGCCCACCAGGATCAGCAACGCGAGCCCGATCATGACGATGACGCCGGCCGGTGTGGCGCTCGTCGCGGCGTTGTTGGCCGCGTTCTGGATGCAGGTGTAGTCGCCCGTCGGGCAGTTGGAGTAGTCCGGGTGGGCCGAGGAGACCGAGCTGGCCGTCATGATGGCGGCGATGATGTACAGGATGACCGGCACTCCGGCGATGATCAGGCCGTCGAGCAGGAAGGCGCCCACCCGCGCACCCCAGCTCGCGTACCCCATCGGCATGCCCATGCCCGGCATGCCCGGCTGGCCGTAGGGCGCCGCCTGCTGCGGGTAGCCGTACGCCTGCTGCTGCGGGACCTGCTGCTGCGGGTAGCCGTACGGCTGCTGCTGCGGGGCCTGCTGAGGGTAGCCGTAGCCGGGCTGACCCTGCGGCGGGACCGGCGGCTGCTGGCCGTACGGGCCCTGGGGTGCCTGCGGCTGCTGGCCGTACGGGCCCTGCGGCGCCTGCGGCTGCTGGCCGTAGGGGTTGTTCGGGTCGCCGAAACTCATCTGCTGTTTTCCTCCGTTGGGTGACTGGCGCACGACACGGCGTGACTGGGAGGAAAAACAGGATTCACTGGCCACCCCCCGACGAAGCCTGCGGCACTGTATGTCAATCCTTCTAGTTGCGCATTCACTCTGTCCAGTCAAGGCCCTCGGCCGTTGTCCAAGTGCAATGATCAATTCCGGCCATGGGCATCCCCGCACGCCCTGACTGGAACGTCGCCGCCCTCATCCGCGAAGATGGGGGGTATGACTGCCCAGATCCTGGATGGCAAGGCCACCGCAGCCGCTATCAAGTCCGAGCTCACCACCCGCGTCGAGGCGCTGAAGGCCAAGGGCGTACAGCCCGGTCTGGGCACCCTCCTGGTGGGCGACGACCCGGGCAGCCGCTGGTACGTCAACGGCAAGCACCGTGACTGTGCCCAGGTCGGCATCGCCTCGATCCAGCGCGAACTGCCCGAAACCGCCACCCAGGAGGAGATCGAGGCGGTCGTACGGGAGCTGAACGAGGACCCCGCCTGCACCGGCTACATCGTCCAACTCCCGCTCCCCAAGGGCATCGACGCGAACCGGGTCCTGGAGCTGATGGATCCGGCCAAGGACGCCGACGGACTGC
This sequence comes from Streptomyces sp. NPDC054765, assembly GCF_053612065.1. Lineage (NCBI taxonomy): Bacteria > Bacillati > Actinomycetota > Actinomycetes > Kitasatosporales > Streptomycetaceae > Streptomyces > Streptomyces sp. NPDC054765. Next base: position 83,841 of record NZ_JBSHBP010000019.1, read on the forward strand.
ACCCGATGAGCCTGGGCCGGCTGGTGCTCGGCATCGAGGGCCCGCTGCCCTGCACCCCGTACGGCATCGTCCAGCTGCTGCGGCGGCACGACGTCGAGATCAAGGGTGCGCATGTGGTCGTCGTCGGCCGCGGGATCACCATCGGCCGCCCGATGCCACTGGTGCTGACCCGTAAGTCCGAGAACGCCACGGTGACCCAGTGCCACACCGGCACCCGCGATCTGTCCGCGCACCTCAAGCAGGCCGACATCATCGTCGCCGCGGCCGGGGTGCCGCACATCATCAAGCCCGAGGACATCAAGCCAGGCGCGGCCGTCCTGGACGTCGGCGTCAGCCGGGACGAGGCGGGCAAGATCGTCGGCGATGTGCACCCGGGCGTCGCGGAGGTGGCCGGCTGGGTCGCCCCCAACCCGGGTGGCGTCGGGCCGATGACCCGCGCCCAGCTGCTGGTCAATGTCGTCGAGGCCGCCGAGCGCGCGGCCGGCTGACCACGCCGGATCTGAGAGCCTGGCTACGAGGCAGACGCGCCAGGGCCACAGACACGGCCATGGCCAGGGCCACAGACACGGCCCACAGACACGGCCACAGACACGGACACCGAAGGGACGGCCAGCCATGGGTGCCGAAGCGCATTCGGACGGGGCCAGTGAGCCGCAGCGCTCCTCGCGCCGCTTTCCGACGCTGACCCGCGACACCGCCCGGCCGGAAGGCGGCGGGCGGGCCGTTGCGGGCGGCTTTCCCGCGCCCGCCCGGCAGTGGCCGCTGCTCACCGTCATGGGCGGGGTCGCGGCCGGGCTGCTGCTCGTGGCGCTCGACGCGTTCCGTATCGGAGCGATCGTGATCGGCCTCTCGCTGCTGGCCGGGGCGGTGCTGCGGTGGGCGCTGCCGTTGGTGGGGATGCTGGCCGTGCGCTCCCGCTTCACCGATATGGCGACGTACGGGGTGCTCGGCTTTGTGATCGTGATGCTGGCGCTGATGGTGCAGCCCAAGCCGTGGATCCATGTCCCGTTCCTGGACGACATCGTCCACTTCACCGTGCGCTAGGGGCGCCCCGGCTACCCGGCTGCCCGGCGACCTGCCGGCCCGGTTGCGCGCCGGCCCGGTTGCGCGGCAGCCGCTCCGGCGATGACGGCGGCCCGTCCTCTCCTCCGGGAGAAGGCGGGCCGCCGCTGCGTTGTGCCGGGGCTGCCGTACGAGGGCGGGCGGCGCAGCGGCTACGGCGGCGCACGCGGCTACAGCGGCGCACGCGGCACGGCGGAGGCGGCGCGGAGCGGGTCGTGCGGCCCCGGGCCGCGCCACCGGCCGTGCTTCCACCCGCCGGTGTCCGCCCCGGCCGGCCGCCGAATGCCGTCCCCGTGGGACGTCCCGGCTGTGACCTGCGGGGACATCGCCGGCGTGGACGCTTCGGTGGGACGGTGAAGAAGGCGCGAGGGATGTCCGGAGGCCGCGGGGAATGCGGAAAAGGGCGAAACGGAGGTGGCGTCCGCGCCATCATCGGCGGCACAGGGGGCCCATGGCCTCGGGGGAGAACGAACGCGTATGGGGTGGAACATGTCGCGTTGGAAAGGGCTGCCCGAATCCCTGGACCACCGGGTGCGTCACCTGGTCGTCCAGCTACGGAGGTTGAAGGACCACAGCGGGCTGAGCCTGGCCGCGCTCGCCGCCAAGACCTCGTACAGCAAATCGTCCTGGGAACGCTATCTCAACGGCAAGAAGCTGCCGCCGCGCGATGCCGTGGCGGCGCTGGCGCGGGTCTGCGAGGGCGATACGACCCGGCTGCTGGCGCTGCACGAGGTCGCCGCGCAGGCCTGGAACGCGGAACGGCCGGGACCGGCGGCGGCCCTGCCGCGGACGCAGCGGCCGGCCGGGCAGCGGGACGCCCGGGAAGGGCAGGCCGAGCGGGCTGAGCGGGACGGGCGGGATGCCCAGGACGAGCGGGGCGAGTCGGCCGGGCGGGACGAGAAGGCCCTACCCGCCCCGGCGGATACGGCCTCCACGGCCGGGCGCCAAGTGGCGCTGGGGCCGCTCGTCGTGGGCGCGCTGGCCGTGCTCGTCGTCGTGGCCGGTGCGGCGCTGCTGGTGCTGCGGCTGTGGCAGGACGCCAACGGCATCGGGCGCGGTGCGGGCGACGCGATGGCCGTCGGCGCCCCCAGTGCCGTACCGACGTTCACCCACCGGCCGGGGGAGGCCTTCGACTGCCGGGTCCAGCGCCGGGGAGGCGCCCTGTACGCCGGGCACAGCCGCACGGATACGGCGATCCTGGGCAGTGGCGCGACGGGCTGGGACGTCGTCGAGGCACAGTGCCTGCTGTACCGCCGGGGCTATGACCCGGGAATCGTGGACGGCATCGTCGGCGGGCGGACCATGCGCGCCGTCAAGCGTCTGCAAGCCAGGTCCGGGCTGCCCACGGATGGGATCATGGGCCCCGACACCTGGAAGGTGCTGCGCCGGTGAGCGGGCCCGGCAGCGAGCCGCGGAACGGGGTCGAGAACTCCCGGCTGGCGGAAAGAATGCGGGAGTTGAGGGGGCGCACGGGGCTGACCCTGGCCGCGCTCGCCGAGCGGACGCCGTACAGCAAGTCCTCCTGGGAGCGCTATCTCAACGCGAAGAAGCTGCCGCCGCGGGGCGCGGTCGAGGCGCTGTGCCTGCTGGCGGGGGAGCCGTCCGGCCGGCTCTTGGCGCTGTGGGAGCTGGCGGACGCGGCCTGGAGCGGACGGGCCCGGTCGGGCGGCGGCCGGAGCGGGGGCGGGACCCACAGCGGGGAGGCGGCGCGGGACGGGAGCGCGGCGCGGGACGGGGACGGGGCGCGGGACGGGGACGGGGCGCAGGGCCACAACGGGGCGCAGGCCCGGCGTGCGGACCGTGCCACAGCCGGTGCGCCGCAGGAGGTAAGTGCCCCGGACACGACGGTGGTTGAGGGGGTGTCGTCGTCCCGGGTGGACGGCGGTGACCGTGCGGCCCCGGCCCGGCCGCTGCGGCGGGCACCGCGGCGGCTTCGGTGGTTCGCCGCTGTTGCTGCCCTTGCCGCTGTTGCCACCGGGGTCTGTGCCGGTGTCGTGGCGGTCGTGGCGGTGCCGGCCTTCCGGCCGGGGACGGGAGCCATCGGCGGCGGCCCGGCGGAAGGCGCCGTGCCCCGGCCCTCCGAGGCGACCGGCTGCCGGGCGCGGGCGTGCGACGGCAAGGACCCGGAGGCGATGTACTGCGAGCTGCCGGACCTGGTGCAGACCCCCGTGGAGCGAACTGCCGCCCGCGGGGAGCATGTTCAGATCCGCTACGGCACGGCGTGCGGCGCGGCCTGGGGGCGGCTTCGCAACGGCCGGATCGGGGACCGCCTCGAAGTGTCGGTGCCGGGAGCGGGGCAGCGGTCGGTACGGGTGAGAGACCGCTTCGACGCCGAGGGGTATCTCGTCACGCCGATGGCGCCGGCGCGTGGATCCGAGGGCATCCGGCTGTGTCTCTATCAGGCGGGCGGCGGGGCAGGGGAGTGCTTCTCACAGTAGGCCCCTGAGGGCGGTACGCGGCCGGTTGTTGTCAGGAAACGTGCAGAAGTCGTAAAGAGTGCGGTCGAAATGCCACACTGCAGGGGCGCGGGGCGCACGGGTGGGTGAAGTGTGCCCGCATGCTCCCGTGCGCCCGTGAACGGGGAATTGCCGTCCTGACCGGGGGCATCCCTGCGGGAAGCAAGGAGAGCGCGCCGGGGAACCGCGCTCTCGCACGTCGGCGGGGGGATAGGGGGAGGCAATGCCTCGCTGGAAGGCGCTGCCGGAGGAACTCGACCCGCAGGTCGCGGAGTTCACCGGTCAGCTGCGCAGGCTCGTGGACCGCAGTGGGCTGAGTGTGGCCACCGTCGCGGACCGTACGGGCTACAGCAAGACGTCCTGGGAGCGCTACCTCAACGGACGGCTGCTGCCGCCACTGCGCGCGGTGGTCGCGCTCGCCGAGGTGACCGACGCGCATCCCGCGCATCTGACCACGCTGTGGGAGCTGGCCGAGCGGGCCTGGAGCCGGGCCGAGATGCGCCAGGACGTCACCATGGAAGCGATACGGGTGGCGCAGGCACGGGCCGCGCTGGGGGAGTTGGGCACGGAGCCGGCGGAGGCCGGGCCGTCGGCAAAGGCAGCCAAGGCCGCGAAACCCGTGAAACCCGCGAAACCTGTGAATGCCGTGAAAGCCGCGAAAGTCACCAAGGACGCAAATCCGTTGCAGGTCGCGGAGCCGCCGCGGACGGCGCAGCTGCCGCAACAGCGGGGCACCGAGGTCCCGTCGAGCGCGGACTTTCCCGAATTCGCGGCGGCAGTGCAGGGGGCCCCGGCCGCGGCACCCGCCGCCGCGGCCGGGGACCGGAGCGGCCGACGGGGCCGGACGGTCATGTTCCTCGCCGGTGCGGCCGGCGCGGTGCTGGTGGCCGTCGCTGCCGTCCTGCTGTTGCAGCCGGCCGACGAGAAGGCCCCGCAGGCGGCGGCCGCGCCCACGGCCGTACCGAGCGCGAAGCCGGTACTTCCGGCCGGGGTGCACTGCACCGGAGCTGACTGCGTGGGCAAGGACCCGGAGAAGATGGGCTGCGGTGGGCAGCATGCCATCACCCCGTCCCGCGGCCTGGCGGGCCGCGCGCTGATCGAGGTCCGCTACAGCGCGGTCTGCCATACCGCCTGGGCGCGGATCAGCCATGCGGCACAGGGCGACCAGGCCACCATCAGCGCCGGCGGCCACAGCGCCACGGCTCGGGCCGAGCGGGACGGCGACGCCTACACCCCGATGGTCGAGGTCTCCGGGGACCCGGCGAACATCGCGGCCTGTGAGACGACCGTGGCGGGTGTGAAGAGCTGCGCCCGTCCGGTTCCGGCCACGCCCGCCGGCTCGGCCAGGGAATCGCCGCGCAGGTGAGCGACCTGCTGCGCACGTTCCGGCTCGCCAAGTCCGCCGGGGACGACACCACGTAGCCGACCCACCAAAACCGGCCGGGCGCCCCGCACACTCTGCGGGGCGCCCGGCCCGTCTCCTTCGTCGCCGTGGGACTGCCGACGCGGCGCGTGGCCGCCGCTGCGTAGCAAGCGGCGGCGCTCATGCGGCGGGAGGCGTTCGGCTTCCCCAACTGGGCGAGCGTCCTCGCGCAAGCGGATCTCCGCCTCGGAGGAATCACTCAATGAACGACCATCGGAGGATCGAGTGACGCAATTTCCCGATTGAAGAACTCTGTGAAATCTTCCCCTCGACCGTAAAGCGCATCGAAGCCGGCGGAAGTTTCTTCAATCGCCACCTGATCCGCGATCCGGTTGGCTCCCGCCGCGTTCCCATCGTCGTCGTAAACCACCTCGTACATGACCTCGTCGCCAAGGATCACGACTTCTGGCACAAGGTGATCGACTTCGATATCTGAGATTTTGCGGGCATCCATCACTCGGATATTATCGCCCAGTTCCACCCGTAGGCGAAGTACGAACAGTTCCCACTGTACGTACGGAGTGACAGGGAACTGCACTACGCGAAGCCGGCGCTCCAGAATCCCGAGCTCAGCAGCCTTCTGGAACTGAGCAGCGTAGACTTCACGCTTCTCCTCAATCAAGGAGAGCGCTTTATTCCACTCGCCGACGGCGAAGGCTTCCCAGCTAGGAAAACCTCGCTCCTTGAAGTTCTGCCCACGCTCAAGCTTTTTCAAGAAGCGGATGCCGCTCTCATGATGGCGACGAAAGTCCTTGTGGTAGCTTGGCCGATCCAAATGCTCTGAGGTAGCGCGCTGGAACGACTCAAACACTTGGGATATCCGGCTTCGCCGCGACCATCATGCTCCTCGGGATGACCACGAGTCGTTCGTCGTCGCCTACCGATACACCTGCCGGAAGATTCTTCCCGAGCGAGCCTGTCAGATCTCTGCCGATGATGGCGACATCACCATTTTCCAGCTCCCAGATATCGGGGCAGTCGGGATTATCTGTCGTATGCCCTAACTCCTGCGGGGATTTCCCCAGCCGCCTTTTGAACCGCGTTGTAGGGTCAGCTTCCCAAGGCCTGGCCACAACCACCCCTCTCCTTCGGACGTTCCAGAGCGTTTTGAGCTTAACGTCTGAAGCTCGATGTAGCCAGAGCAAACACTGGGCTACGCAGGGAAAATGGACCATGGCATATGCCATGGGAAAATCCCATCGAGGGTCGCTTGTCTGTTCAGTTTGGTGGTGCAACGATGCTGACCTTGAGTTGCCGCATGGTCCGCACGGCCTTGATGGTCCGATCTGTGAACTTATAGCAGAAATCTAGAGCAGTAGTTATTCAACTGGGGGAGCTATGGATCCAGAACTCACATCGTTCACACAGACCGCTGGAACCACCTTGGTCACTCTGATGGCAACTGAGGCCTGGCAACACACCCGCGACGGATTAACTCGCCTGTGGCAGCGTCTGCAGCCTGACAGGGCGCACATCGTTTCCGATGAATTGGACGCAAGTCGCGAAGAAGTGCTGCGCGCCCACTCGGCAGCTGACCAAGAGATGCTGAGTGAATTGTGCTTGCAATGGCAGGGGTATCTCCGCCGGCTGTTGCTCGCCCAGCCAGAGGCCGTCGAGGAGCTTCGCAGGTTGTTTGACGAGGTCGGTTCGGAAGCCGCTACGCACGCTTCACGGATCACTCAGCACGGAACTGCATCCGGGCGAGCACGGGTCTATCAAGCCGGTCGAGACGTCCACATCAATGAACGATGAGAGGTCCGATGGACGGCCATGCCGAAGATGCCGGTCGCGTCTACCAATCATCGCGTGACCAACACATCAGCGAGTACCACTATCACGGCAGCGATGACCCTGGCTTGACCGGCCCGGACTCGGTTCGACGCCCGGCAGTGGGCCGAGCACCCGTGGTTCTGCGCGACCGCGCCGAAGTGCTCGATCGCTTACGGGCGAGTGTCGCGGAAGCAGAAGCGGAAGGAAATGGCGGTCAGGCCTTCGTTCTTCACGGCATGGGAGGCTGCGGCAAGACCGCTGTCGCGCACGCCTTCTTTCAATTCGCTACGGAGGCCGGCGGTCGTGTCGGTCTGTGGGTGAACGCCTCCGACCGTGCGAGCCTGCGCTCCGGCATGCTCGCCGTTGCCGCTGACCGTGGTGCCACAGACGGCGAGCTATTGGCTGCTCGCAACGGCCTGCGGCCTGGAGCCGACCTCGTGTGGGAACACCTCGACCGGTCCGCTGAGCCGTGGCTGCTGGTACTGGACAACGCAGATGATCCTGAGATTTTGGCGGATGGAAGCTGGCTGCGTACCAGCCCTGGCGGCATCGTGGTGGTCACGACACGGCGTGCGGCTGCTCGCTGGTGGCCAGGAGCGGAGTTGCAGCATATTGGGGTACTTCCGCGGGAAGACGCTGCACGGGTGCTGTGCGACCTGGCGCCGCAGAGCGGCACGTTGCAGCAGGCTTCGGCAATCGCGGACAGACTCGGTCGACTGCCGCTCGCGCTGACGCTGGCCGGGGGCTTTCTGTCCCACCAAGTCCTCGACCCCTGGACGATGGACGCCTATGGCCGACACCTCGACGAGGAAGGAGAGCGTGTCGACCTCATCGACCAAGGAGCGGACCTCTTGTCGGATGTAGATCCACGTCACCTGGTAGGGCGTACTTGGCAACTCACGCTCGACGCATTCGAAGCTCGCGGTCTACCCGAGGCAGTGACACTGCTTCGCCTGCTTGCCCGTTTCGCTTCGGAGCCACTGCCACTGACCCTGCTGAATCGCCCTGAAATCAGCGGTGTCCTCCCTCGGGCTCGCACCGAAACGGCACTGCGAGCGTTGCTCGACCAATCGCTTACTGAACTGGTCAACGTTGGCGTGCGGTGTGTTCAAAGCCACGGTGTACTGCTCGACAGCGTCGCTTCCGCCACACCATCGGACTCTCTTACCCCTCTCCACTCGACAGCTTGCCGGCTGCTGGACGCCGCGATTCCCCAACTCCCCGATGCCGGCCCGGAAGACCCGCATCTGCGGCTACTCAGCCCCCACGCCCTCGCCTTGTTGCAGCGTGCTGCGACTTCCGCAGCAATGGCTGATTTGGTGGGTATCGCAACTCGCTTGGCCGCTGCCCTGCACCGTACCGGGGACTACCTGTCCGCCTGGGAGACTGCCCATAATGCGGTATCGCTTTCGGAGCACATCCTCGGTTCGGAGCACCGCTTGGTTTTGGCCGCGCGTTCCAGGTCTGGCCGAGCGCTGTTCCGGCTGGGAAAGTATGCGGAGGCGGAGCCGCTGCTGCGCCAGGTCCGAAGCGATCAGGAGCGGCTGTTCGGAGCCTGCGACCCGGACACTCTGGACAGTAGCCACGGACTTCAACTAGTGCTGGGAAACCGTGGCAAGAAGGCGGAAGCTCTGTCCCTGCTCCGCGCCACGATCGCAGGCCGACAGTCGTCACTCGGGCCTGCACATCCATTGACGCTGCGTTCCCAGGCCAGCCTGCTGACGATGCTGTCGACGGCCGAACTCGAAAGGGCAGACAACTCTGCATTGCTTTCCTTGCCCTCGGAATGTGAGCGGCATCTCGGCCCGGAGCACACCGTCACGCTGGGAGCAAGACACAACCATGCCTGGGCGCTATACGTACTCGGGCACTTTGACGAGGCCAATGAGGAGATTCGGCTGGTCGCGGACACGTATGAACGTCGATTTGGGTCCGATTACCCCATCGCACTTTCGGCGCAACAGCTATACGCTCGAATTCAAGATGGCCTCGGACACTTCGAGGCAGCGGTAGGCCTTATGAATGACGTCGTGGAAAGACGGACCAACAGCCTCGGAGCTGACCATCCTTTTACAGCTGCCAGCAGGAAGGTGCTGGCTGAGCTCAAGGAGAATCGGCGAACTGCACCCTGATTCGGTGGGTGCTGTCGGCGAGGTTTGAGGTCGAAGCGCCCGCCGGCGCGGTCTTCTATGCGGGCTGGGCGCTTGTCAGCTGGGCGCAGAGGGCGTCGAGTGTGTTTGTGGCACGAGCGAGCCCGAGATGGTCGATGTAGTCCCGCGACTCGACGATCAGCCCGTCGCGGATCCGGAAGACGATGATGCCCGGCGTGGCCCAGCCGGCGTCGCCGCGGTAAGTGAACTCGCCGATGACCACCTCGGGGTCGGCAGTGTGATGGACGCGTACATCCTCAACGCGAAAGCCTGCCAGGCCAGCCGGCCCCGCCGCGGCGAAGGCCGTGGCGAAGTGCTGTCGGAGTGCTTCGCGGCTGAGCAGCGGGGTGTCGCCGAGCGGGGCCATCGGGTGTCGCACGTCGGTTTCTTCGGCGTAGAACTCGGCCAGCTTGTCGACCTGGTCGCGATCACCGTTCTGCAGCCGGCAGGCGCCGTCGAGCATGGCACGGAACGTCTCTTCGGGGGTTCGCATCATGGTTGCCCTTCTAACCGGAGTCTTCACTCCGGATCATACGGAGTCTGCACTCCGAATAGCAAGAGTTGGTCACCGGGGCCTGCGGGAGCAAAGTTGCCGGGGAGGGAAGATGGTGGGATGCGGAGCGACGCGCAAGTGAATCGGGACCGGGTGCTGGCCGCGGCCGAAGAGGTCTTCGGCGAGTCCGGCAACGCCGGCTCGACCGAGGAGGTCGCGCGCCGGGCCGGTGTCGGAATCGGCACCGTCTTCCGGCACTTCCCGACCAAGCGGGTGCTGATCAAGGCCACGATCGTTCGACACCTCACCCTGCTCGCGGAAACAGCGCGGGCGCGGGGCGAGGGCGGCGAGGCCGGGGCGGCGTTCCGGGAGACGTTCCGGGAGATGGTCTCGGGCGCTCCGGCGAAGCTCGCGCTCGTCGCGTTGCTGGAGGAGTCCGCCGCCTCGACAGGCTCCGCTGATGACGTGGAGGCTGCGGCCACCATGGTGCGCGGAGCCGTCGAGGAGTTGCTGTCCCGCGGCCAGCAAGCCGGTGAGGTGCGCGCGGACGCAACAGTAGACGAGGTCTACATGCTGATCAGAGTGCTGGCCAACGCCCGGGGCGACGGGACCGTCGTGGACAGAGCGGTCGACATAGTGCTGGACGGCCTGTCCCCGCGGCGTTCCGAGTAGCCAACCCGCGCAGTCTGCGCACCTTCCTGGCCCTGCGGCCGGTCCGGTTGGGCGAGGCCGTAGCCGGCGGAGAGGGCGTCGAACGGCGACGGGCGTCAATCGCTGGCGCGGGGCGCCGACCGGCCGGGCGCCGGGCCCGCTGCCCGCCCGGGGCCCCTCCCGGAGGTTGGCCGAAATTCAGGGGGCATGCACGTCGGGATCCCGGGCATGCGAAAGATATCCCCCCACGGGTGTGGCACAACTCGGCGGCCACCCGCGCTCCCCCCTCCTTGAGCGGGTGGCCGCCCCCTCTGCTCACGAGGTCCCGCGCGGCGCGCGTGCCGGACCCGGGAAGCCCGTACGGACCGCCGCCGTACGGACCGCGGCCCGCCTACGGACTGCCGCCCGCCTACGGACCCCCGTACGGCCCCCCGTACGGACCCGCGACCCGAGGCACCCGGTGAGGTGTTCCACACCGGCCCGGCGCCTGCGGTGGGCGGGGGTCCGATAGCCTGACGGCCGGGTCTCTCGATACCAAGAGACCTCGCTAGCTGGGCAGGGACACCCACCGCCACCCATGGTGGTCCAGGGGCTTGCCCCCGGAAAAACACCGCGCAGGAGATCGCCATGACCCGCACTCCCGTCAATGTCACCGTCACCGGCGCCGCCGGCCAGATCGGTTACGCACTCCTCTTCCGCATCGCTTCCGGACATCTGCTCGGCGCGGACGTGCCGGTCAAGCTGCGCCTCCTGGAGATCCCGCAGGGTCTGAAGGCCGCCGAGGGCACCGCCATGGAGCTGGACGACTGCGCCTTCCCGCTGCTGCAGGGCATCGACATCTCGGACGACCCGAACGTGGCCTTCGACGGCGCGAACGTCGCGCTGCTCGTCGGCGCCCGCCCCCGTACGAAGGGCATGGAGCGCGGCGACCTCCTGGAGGCCAACGGCGGCATCTTCAAGCCGCAGGGCAAGGCCATCAACGACCACGCCGCGGACGACATCAAGGTCCTGGTCGTCGGCAACCCCGCCAACACCAACGCCCTGATCGCCCAGGCCGCCGCGCCGGACGTACCGCGCGAGCGCTTCACCGCGATGACCCGCCTGGACCACAACCGCGCGCTGTCGCAGCTCTCGAAGAAGACCGGCACCCCGGTCTCCGAGATCCGCAAGCTGACGATCTGGGGCAACCACTCCGCCACCCAGTACCCGGACATCTTCCACGCCGAGGTCGCCGGCAAGAACGCCGCCGAGGCCGTGGCCGACCAGAAGTGGCTGGCCGACGACTTCATCCCGACCGTCGCCAAGCGCGGTGCGGCGATCATCGAGGCCCGTGGCGCGTCCTCCGCCGCCTCCGCCGCCAACGCCGCCATCGACCACGTCCACACCTGGGTCAACGGCACCGCCGCCGGCGACTGGACCTCGATGGGTATCCCCTCGGACGGCTCCTACGGCGTCCCGGAGGGCCTGATCTCCTCCTTCCCCGTCACCACCAAGGACGGCAAGTACGAGATCGTCCAGGGCCTGGAGATCAACGACTTCTCCCGCGAGCGCATCGACGCGTCGGTGAAGGAGCTGGCGGAGGAGCGCGAGGCGGTTCGCGGTCTCGGCCTCCTCGGCTGACCCACCGCCGCAGCCGCCCCACCCGGGCGGCACCGCAGCACTGCAGCACCGACGAGCCCGCACGGTCCGCAACGGCCGTGCGGGCTCGGTCATATCGGGAAGGCCGTGCCCGCCGGCAGCGGGTCACCGCCGCGTTGCCAAGCTGTGTCTCTTTGGCTTCAGGCGGTCAACGCCCCTGTGCGGGCCGCGAACTCCACCCCCTCGTCCGGAGTGCCGAGCGCGGTGAGCACGCCGCACCGGTAACCTCACCGCGCTCCGCCCTCGCCGACGAGGCGACGGCGCCGAAGCTCGCCCTCTACCTCGGGGACCGGGACGTCCCCGATCCCTGGGGCAAAGCGCCGGAGGACTTCGCCGCCGTCGTCGCCCTCGTCGAGGAAGGCACCGTCCGGCACCTCCCGTAACGCACCGGTGCGCCGCTCAACCGGAGGCGGCGGACAGGAGCACATCCACCAGCCTGTCCGCCGCGTCGGGCCGCCCATGCGCCCGAGCCGCCTCCGCCATCGCCTCGCGCCGCGCGGGATCCGTGAGGAGCGACCCGACCGTATCCCTCAGCGCACCGGCAGTGACGTCATCGAGCAGAGCAACGGCGGCGCCGGCCTCCTCCAAGTGCCGTGCGTTGTGCGCCTGCTCATTCCCCGCCGACGAGGCCAGCGGGATGAACACGGCTGGCTTTCCGAGGGCGGTGAGCTCCGCGAGGGTGCCGGCTCCGCTGCGAGAGACCACGACGTCAGCGAGAGCCAAGACGTCAGGCAGCTCCGCGTCCACGAACCCCGTGAGGTAGTACCGGGCCGCGAGTTCAGCGGGCAGGCCCGCCGCATGTTGCCGCAGAGCATCAAGGTTCGCCGGCCCGCACTGGTGAATGATGTTGGCACGCTCCAGCAGCCACGACAGCGCGCCCGCCACGACCTGGTTGATCTGCTGGGCGCCTTGGGCGCCGCCCGTGACATAGAGGGTCGGGAGCTGCCGGTCGAACCCGCCGAGCCCCAGCGCCGTCACCGCCTTGTCGCCATGCCCGGTCAGCACCTCGGGGCGCACCGGGTTCCCCGTCACGACCGCGGCACCGCGCACCGCCTCCGGCAGCAGCCGCAGCGTCGACTCCGACGACACCGCGATACGCGTAGCGGATCCGGCGAGCTTGCGATTCGCCAACCCGAGCCGCACGGTCTGCTCGTGCAGCACCAGCGGTCGCTTGCACATGCGCGCGGCGATCCCGGCCGGGACTGCAACATACCCACCTGTCGCGAGGACGACGTCCGGCCGGAAGCCGGCCACGATCTTGCGTGCCTGGGCGACTCCCAGCGGCACGCGTGCCATGTCCCTGATGTTCGCCGGGCTGGCCATTTTCAGAGGGTTGTTGGAGCGCCGGATCTTGCCGGTAGCGACCGTGGTGAAGTGGATGCCCTCAGCTGGAGCGATACGAGCCTCAAGACCATCCGGGGTGCCGATCCAGAGAACGTCGAGAGTGCCGCCGCTGGTCGCCAGTCGGGCTTGCAGAGTGCGGATCGCCGTCAGGGCGGGATAGGTGTGGCCGCCAGTGCCTCCGCCAGTGACGATCAGGCGAAAGGTGCGAGGAGCGTCAGTAGTCACGCCACGGCACGCTACCGGCAGCCCGCCGCCGCGGCCGCCCCACCCGGGCGGCACCGCAGCACCGACGAGCCCGTACGGCCCCAACAGCCGTGCGGGCTCGGTCATGCGAGCCTGGGCCGCAGCTCCCTGCCACCGGCCTCGTGGCCACCGTCCGCCGCCACGGGCAGGCGCGCGCCCCGGCTGTCGGCGACGCGCAGCACGTTGCCGAAGGCCTGTGTAGTTGCCCGCAGCGCAAGCCGCAGCGCGTGTTCCCCCGCCTTGCCGTCGTCCAGTACGGCCACCGCGCCCCTGAGGACATCGGCACCATCGCAGAGCTGTTCCGCCTCGATCTCATCGGCCAGCCGGGACAGCACGCCCCCGGCGCCGTCCGCCGACAAGAAGCACGGCCTCCCGCCTTCGCCCTCCCACGGCAGCAGGCGCAGCCCTGGCCACACGGGGGCGGCATCCCGGTCGTAACTCATGCTCGATGACTCCCAGAAGTTGGTTGCGCAAGAACGCGGCACAGTCGGCCGAATGACCCGTTACGTTGGGTGTGTTCAGCGTTGCGCCCCGTAGTTCGGGACCGCAACGTCCGACGCGTGACACTCGCCATCTGGCACCAAGGGGGATGCGGTGAGCCGACGACGACGCAATGCAGAGAGTGGACCGGCAGCCACCAATGCCGCCGTGTTCGGGGAGGTGTTGCGGCACTTCCGGGAGGCGGCGGGGTTCACCCAGGAGGAGCTCTCGAACAAGATCCCGTGCGACCGCTCGCAGGTGGCCCGCGTGGAGGCGGGCACGCGCGTACCGCAGGACACGTTCGCCAAGCAGTGCGACGACTTGCTCGGTACGGGTGGAGTGCTGCTGCGGTTGTGGGGGCGGATCGACTGGTATCCGGAGGTGCAGCATCCGGACTGGTTCGAGCGTCGGGCGGAGATGGACGCGGTGGCGGTGGCGCTGCGGGAGTACCAAGCCCAAGTGATGCCAGGGCTGTTGCAGTCGGAAGAGTATGCGTGGGGACTGTTCTCCGACCTCGCGAGCAGTGAGAGGGCGGAAGAGCGCGTCAGGGCTCGACTCAGCCGACAGGGGCGCTTCCTTGATGAAGGCGGACCCTTGTATGTCGCGGTTCTGGACGAAAGCTGCCTACGCAACGTGGTGGGAAGCGCGGCCGTCATGCGCGGTCAGTGCGCACACCTGTTGGCCGTGGGCCGACGTCCCAACATCCGTATCCAGGTCGCCCCGGCCCATCGTCCTGGACTCATCCGGCCCAAAACCTCGATGACGCTGATCACCCTGCCGAAGGGGGAGCAGTGGGTCTACTCGGAGTCGCTGGACCGTGGGCATTTCAACGACGACCCAGCCATCTTCTCCCATCACAGTCAAACCTATGATGTGCTCCGGGCGGATGCTCTGTCAGCCCCCGAATCCGCCGCTCTGATCGGCGACTTCATGGAAAGGTACGGGGACCATGGACAAGCACCAGCTGAGCACAGCGATATGGATCAAGAGCAGCTACAGCGACCGCGATGGCGGCAACTGCATCGAAGTGGCGCTCACCTGGATGAAGAGCAGCTACAGCGACAACAACGGCGGCGACTGCATCGAAGTAGCCCCCGGTATCCCCGACGCCGTCCCCGTCCGTGACAGCAAGGACCCGCACGGCCCCGTGCTGGTCTTCCCGACGGGCGGCTGGTCGTCGTTCGTCGGCGCCCTCAAGAACGGGGAGTTCCCCGCGGGCGTCTGACCCGCGCAGGGAAGGTGCCCCGCAGGCCGCGCGACAACCTTGCGTCATCGCGCTGACACGGAGTGCTCCGCTCCCTTATGCTGCGGCTTCCACACTGCCCCGCGCCCGGCCACCGGCAGCTCGCCCGCCAACCAGGCTGCCGGGGCGGCCAGTTGGTGTTGCGGGGGAGGATGATGGCTCGTACGGATGTGCCTCAGCAGCAAGGAGAGCCCGACGGCCCCCGGCGGTCGGGCCGGACACCGGAGGGCGCCGGGCCCCCACCGCTCCCCCCGACCCCGCCGGGCGCCAGCGAAGCCACTCGGCTGCTGTGCGCCGGCACCTACCTGGACGACACCTTCCGCGACGCCGTCATCGACGAGCTGTACGTCCACGAGGAGCGGTTCGCCGCGCCCTCCCTGGGCATCGACGCCGCCCGGGTCCTGGCCCATGCGTTGCGTGCCCGGCGGCTGGAACTGAGCTGGGCGGCAGCGATCGTGCTGTTATGGATCGCGGCCATCCCGTTGTCCGCGGGCCTCGTGGTGCTCTACCTGTTCCCCATCGTCCTGATGGCACTCGGCCGCGCCGTCCACCGGGCACCGATCCCGCGCTGGCTGGCCGTGCTGTGCGCCTTCGTGCTGCGCTGGTACGGACGGCTGTCGCTGACGCTCTACTGCTTGTCGCTGCTGGTGGTGGCGTGCGGCGGGGCCAACGTGCGCGTGGACTGGATGTTCTTGCCCCTCCCGGACGCCCTCAACCCCCTGACGAGCGGCGCCCCGGACAGCTACGACCCGTACGGCAACCCGTCGTCGGAGGGCGCCCTCAGCCAGGGAATGGGTGTCTCCGCGCTGGGGGGCGGCATTGGGGTCAACACCCTGCTGCCGGTGTGGATCGCGCTGCTGCTGCCGCTGGCGCTGGCCGTCGTGGTCGCGCTGCAACGCGGCCAGTTTGCCCGCGCGCTGGCGCGCGAACTGTCCAGGGAGCGCTTCCCCGATGTCATGTCCGACCCTGCCGAACGGTCCCAGAGTCACCGCTCCCGGCGGCTGCGGGAGCGGGTGCGGGTCGAGCAGCACGGGCCGCTGGTGATGTACCGGGCCGCCCACCCGTTCTGCGGCGCCGGATACCCGTACAAGACCTGGTCACTGGCGGTGGAGCTGAACCCCAGGGCGGACTGCGATCCCGAACCGTTGGACAACGGCGCCATCCTGGCCCGGATCATCCCGCTGGTGGCGGCGCTGCGGGTGCCGTCACCGCACGGTTCGCCGGGGGCGGCAGCGGTGCGCGACCGGCTGCGCGCGCTGGAGATCGACGAGTGCGTCTTCCTGCCGGCCGAGGGGCTGCCGACCCGCGCTGCGGCGCCGTACGAACCGGCGGAGTTCGAGGGACACCGCGCGGCGGCGGTGGAGGAGGGCGGGGAGACCCGCCGGCACTTCCTGCGCATCCGGATCGGCGGCTGGGACGAAGGCATCGTCACCACGCTCTTCGTACGGGTGCACACGCAGGGCGGGATGCTGATGCTGGAGGTGGCACCGCATGTGCTGTTGCCGCTGCGGCAGCTCTTCCAGGACGCCGACCGGCTCGCCCACCAGTACCGGCACCACGACCGCTTCGGCAAGGCGGTGTGGGCGCTGTCCCACACCCCGCGCTCCGCTGGAAATGCCCCCCTCACGCTGCTGCGCGGCCTGCTGCCGAGCTGGCAGCTGGGCACCGCGGGACATGGCGCGGCACTCCCCGAAGGCCCCGGTGCCTCCGTACGCGAGCTAGGTTCGTTCGGTGAGTCGTCGCTCTTCCAGGACATGGACGTCGCCCGCTATCTGGGGACCGTTCAGCAGCGGGTGGTGGCCGGGGTGACCACGGCGCTGCGCGAGGCGGGCTATCAGACCGCCGAGTTCGAGCAGCGGGTGGTGCATGTCGCCGAGGGCGGCGTCTACATCGAGTCCGCACAGGGCGCCGTCGGCGTCGGCGACCACAACACGATCACCCACAACACGCCCCATCGCAGCTCCGATTAGAAGGGAAGTACCCACCGTGGCAACGGCTGATGAGCGCGGCAACGGCATCCACATCGGGAGCGTCCGGGGTGCCTTGGCCATCGGGAACCACAACACCGTGACCCATCACGAGGGCGGCTCCGCCCCCGCGGTGGACCCGGCGCAGGAGGAACTGCTGCGCGCGGTGCGGGCGCTGCGCGACGACCTGACCCGGGCGGTGCCCAGCCCGCAGGTCACGGCGCTGAGCGGCGAACTCGCCGAGACCGAGACGGAGATCGCGGACACCGGTGCGGCCGGTCCCGGGCGGGTGGCGCGGCTGCGTACGGCACTGGCCGACGCCGGGGGCGTGGTGGGCCTGCTGGCCTCCGGCGCGGCGGTCGTCCAGGCGGTCGCGGCCCTGGTGGGAGGCTGACGATGAAGCGCGGCGGCCAGGCCCGCTGGAACAACGAGACGCAGCGCTGGGAGGACGGCACCCCGCCGCCCGCGCCCTATACGGGCCCGATGCCGCCCCGGCCGTCCTTCGCGCCGTCGGCGGGCGGGACTCCTTCGGGTGCGGTCCCTCGCCCTGCCACCGACCCGCTCTTTGCCCCCACATCTGCCGAGCCGTTCTTTGCCCCCAGCCCTGACACCGACCCGTTCCTGGCCCCTGCGCCCGGTGTCCGGCACCGCACCGCGGCCCTGGTCGCCGGTGCGGCGGTGGCAGTGATCGCAGCGGCCATCGGCGGCGGCTATCTGCTCTGGGGCCACCCCGGCGACGCCCCGGCCGCCGCCCGCCCGGCGGCCCGCACCGAGGCATCCGCCCCGGAAAGCATGGCCACTGCCGCACCCACCAGCGCCACGGCCGGCACCAGGACCCCCACTCCCGTCTCCACCGGCCTTCCCGACGGCTACCGCCTCGTCCACGACAAGAAGGGCTTCACCCTCGCGGTGCCCGGCACCTGGAAGCGCAGCGAACGCAAAACCGGGGTGTTCTACACCGCCCCGGACGACCACTGGCTGCTCCAGGTCTTCGAGATCAGTGAACCGGACACCACCCCGTACGAGGCGTTGGCGACGGCGTCGCGGGGGCTGTCGGGCAACCCCGGCTACAAGGAAATAAGCCTCGAAGCACTGGGGTACCCGGGACCTGGCACCGACGCCACCCAACTGGTCTACGCCTATGACAGCGAGCGCCTCGGTGTGCGGGTCAAGGTCGTGGACTGTGCCTTCACCGTCGCCGACGGCCGCCAGTTCGCCGTACTCGTCCTGGGCCCCGAGGCCGACTGGCCGGATCAGGAATGGACCCAGCAGAACATCCTGCGGACTTTCGTTCCCGGCAGCTGAGTGCTGTGCGCTGACCGCTGTGCGCTGACCTCTGCGCAGGGCCCGTGGGGCGTACTACCCGGGCAGCTCCGTGCGCTCCCACCACTCGTAGACGGGCAGGGCCCCCTCGGCGGTGTGCTGTTGTCGGCTGGTGGCCCGGAAGTGTTCGTAGCCGTTCCGGAACGGGATCTTCAGCTCGGCCCCGGGCGGATCGACCGGCACGATCCGCTCGGGGAGTTCCTCGGGGCCGCCTTCGAGCACCGCTTTCGCCGCTGTGTCAGCCATGCCTGCATTGTCGTCCGGCCCGCCACCCACGGCCTCTCCGGTTCGGCAGCGCGGGTGACGGCTGCCGGGGCCACGCACGACGGGGCGGCGTGACCGTGCATGACGCCAGGAGCGGCAACCAGTGAGCGCCGGTCACCGGGCTCCCTCAGGAAATCACCACGCATTGCGTGTAATGCCCATGTAACAAGGGAACTTGAGCCCTTGAATTGGCGGACGTCCGAGTGATGGGTTGTCAAGTGTCCGAGGAAATCCTCGACACACACCGCGTTTCCACACGGCCGAACACCTCCGGCTGTCCGCGGGCCCCGGGCGGTTGCGATTCCCGCCGACACCCCGCAGACGGCGGATCCGCACGCCGTCAGGCGCGCACGCACCACACGTACGCAAAAGAGAGAAGACATGCGCAAGCTCAAGAATGCAGCAGTTGTCGCCGTCGGCCTTCTGGCCTTCTCCGGTGTCTCGGTCGGAGCCGCCCAGGCCGACGCCACCTACCCGCCGAACACGGACTACACGATCACCGGACACTTCACGGACTGCTTCGACGCCGTCCACCAGTCGGCGCAGCGGTACGGGACCCCCGACGACATCCACCGCTTCCAGTGCATGCTGAACGAGGACAACACGGCGGCAGATCTCAACTACGCGTGACGTCTGCGGTCCGCTGACCGGGCCGTGACCTCCGGGCAGCGTGAACACCGAACGGCGGCTCCTCCGCCCCCTTCGCCGGGGCCGGGGGAGCCGCCTTCGTGTTGTGACGCGGGGCGGCAGCGGAGCACCCCCGGGGCGGTGCCGGGTTCATCGGCGGCGGAGCCCGAGAGCTCGGAATGCGTTCCGTGAGGTCCGGGTCCCGGCGGGTGCGGCCGTGATTTCGTCACGGGCCGGGTCAGTCCCGGGGGAACTCTTCGGTGGAGAGGGTGAGGCCGACGACCGTGTGGGTGAGGTCGAGGGGCGTGCCGTAGGTGACGGCGAGGTCGATTTTGTAGTCGCCGTCCTGCGGGTCGGTGAACACGCGGCACCGGCCGAGGTAGGGGTCGGCGATCAAGTAGACCGGGACCTCGGCGAGCGCGTAGGCCGTTTTCTTCGGGCCGTAGTCGTTCTTGCCGGTGCTCTGGGAGATGACCTCGGCGACGAATTCGATGTCCTGGTAACGCGGTTGGTTCTTGTCGTTCTTGGTGGCCTCTTCGGCCAGTGCCACCACGTCGGAGGCGAACCCGTTCAGATGGCCGGGAAAGTCGATGCGCACGTCGGACAGTACGCGCTTCCTCGGATACCGCGTGCGGAGCTGTTCGTAGATGTCAGCGATGGTCTCCCAGTGCGTGCCCCGCTGCGGCGCCGTGTAGATGGTCCCCTCGACGATCTCAGCCTTGTAGCCCTCGGGGACGTGCATCTGATCCAGCCGCTCGAACATGTCGTCCAGCTCGCTGCTCTCGGCCATCTCGGTCCTGTCGGTCAGTTCGATGGTCACCGTGCCGCTCCTCCCCGCTGCCGCGCGGGCGCGGGCAGCCGCACGGTTCAACGATACGTATGTACGAACGGTTACGTACCGCAATCGCGGTGACGTTATCGCGATCGCGGTGACGTACCGCGATCGCGGTGACGTACCCGCGCGCACGGGTCATGCGCTCTGTGACCCCTGAAGCTGGTTCTCCAGTGCCGAGATGTCGGCCGTCTTGCCGGGCGGGGGTGTGGTGGCGGAGACCGGGGTGTCGTAGTTGCTCAGCAGGATGGTGCCGGTCTGGTGGTCGACCTCGGCGGTGAGTTTGAGGGGGTAGTGCTTGCCGTCGATGGCTACGTAGAGCGTCTGGACGGCTCCCTGGGCCTTCTTGATGACGGGGAGCACGCGGGCGCCTTCCTGGGTGGTCGGCCGGCCCTTGACGAGGGTGGCGGAGGGTGAGGGGGAAGGGGAGGCCGAGGGGGCGCCGGAAGGGGGCCGGTCGGGGCCCACGGCCGATTTCTGGAACGCCTTGAGGTCGCAGGCCGCGGACAGGCCCCGGAGAAAGGCGTCCTTGGTCGTGCCGTGCAGGAAGGTGTCCTGGTATTTCGCCGCGGCGTCGTCGCCCGCCTTGCCGGGCAGCTGACTCTTCCAGAAGGCCGCGTCCGGTTTCATCCAGACCTGGTTTCCGTGCTTGACGAGCTGGACGCGGCCGAGCTCGCCCTTGCTGATGGCGCCGGTGCAGTTGCCGGCGCGGTCGAGGGTGAGATCGAGCTTGGTGGGGTCGGCACTGGTCTGGGTGCGCAACCGCAGGGACTTCGCGGCGACCAGTTGGTGCAGGGCATCGTCGGAGATCTGCTGGGCCGATTTGTTCGCGAGATCGCCTTCGCCGCCGTCCGCTGCGCCGGCCGCCGCGGCGCCCGTACCGGCGGCTCCGGCGAAGAGGGCCGCGCCACAGGTCAGGGCGGCGGTGGCGGTGGCGGCGCGCCGTCTGCTGGTCATCTCGGCACCTCCGGTCCCGAGGGGGCTGTCCGCCAAGGACATACGGCTATTCAGGTTACGTTCCGGGGCATTCGACCGCACATTGAGTGAGTCGGCTCACTTTCCATGAAGGTTTGGGCATAGGTCCGTCGCTTCCGGGGAGGGGTCCACGTTGCTGGTGCCGCCAGTGGTTGCACCAGTGGGAACAAGATCGGTAACCGGAAGGCAGAACGACGTGTCGTCAATCGAGACCATTCACGTAGACGGGGTGTGGCTCCCTGCCGCATCCGGCGAAACGCGGGAGGTCCTCGACCCCGCCGACGCGACGACGCTCCAGCTGGTGTCCGAGGGGGGTGCCGAGGACGCCGATGCGGCGGTCGCGGCCGCCCGCCGGGCCTTCGACGGCGGTGCCGGTGCCTGGCCCCGTACGGCCGTCGCCGAACGTTCCGCACTGCTGCGCCGGGTCGCCGACCTGCTGCAGCGCGACCGTGAGGTCATCGCCCTCATCGAGAGCCGGGACACCGGCAAGACGCTGGAGGAGGGCCGGGTCGACGTCGATGACGTCACCAACGCCTTCCGGTACTTCGCCGACGTGGTGATGAACGAGAGCGGCGGCCGGGTCGTCGACGCCGGATCGCCCGATGTGCACAGCGTGGTCGTGCACGAGCCGGTCGGCGTCTGTGCGCTCATCACGCCGTGGAACTACCCGCTGCTGCAGGCAAGCTGGAAGATCGCGCCGGCCCTCGCGGCCGGCAATACTTTTGTGATCAAGCCCAGCGAGGTCACCCCGCTGTCGACCGTGCACCTGATCAAGCTGCTGGTCGAGGCCGGGCTGCCGGCCGGGGTCGCCAACATCGTCACCGGCGCGGGCCTGCCGGTCGGCCAGCGGCTGGCCGAGCACCCCGACGTCGACCTGTTCTCCTTCACCGGCGGCCTGGTCAGCGGCACGAAGGCCGGTGCGGCCGCGGTCTCCGGTGCCAAGAAGATCGCGCTGGAGCTGGGCGGCAAGAACCCCAATGTGGTGTTCGCCGATGCCTGCGCCACCGACGAGGGCTTCGACACCGCCGTCGACCAGGCGCTGAACGCCGCGTTCATCCACAGCGGGCAGGTCTGCTCGGCCGGTGCCCGGCTGATCATCGAGGAGTCGGTGCGCGACCGCTTCGTCGCCGAACTCGCCCGCCGGGCCGAGAAGATCAAGCTCGGCCGGGGCACCGAGGACGGCGTCGAGTGCGGCCCGCTGGTCTCACAGCAGCAGCTCGACAAGGTCGAGGCGTACGTCGCCTCCGCGCTCGCCGAGGGCGCCCAGCTGCGCTGCGGCGGCGCCCGGCCCAAGCCGTCCGACGTCCGCCCGGCCACCGGCTACTTCTACGCGCCGACCGTGCTCGACGGCTGCCACCGCGAGATGAAGGTGATCCGCGAGGAGACCTTCGGGCCGATCCTGACGGTCGAGACCTTCAGCACCGAGGACGAGGCCGTCGCGCTCGCCAACGACACCGAATACGGCCTGGCCGGTGCGGTCTTCTCCGCCGACACCGCGCGTGCCCGCCGGGTCGCCGCGCGGCTGCGGCACGGCACGGTCTGGATCAACGACTACCACCCCTACCTCCCGCAGGCGGAGTGGGGCGGCTTCGGCAAGTCCGGAATAGGCAGGGAATTGGGTCCCTCGGGTCTGGACGAGTACCGCGAGAGCAAGCACATTTACGAAAACCTCCGGCCGGAGCCGGTGCGCTGGTTCGCGGGCTGACACCCCGTCGCTGACTCGGTACCACCCGCACCACGCACGTTGTAAGAAGGAGCACCCCCAATGCCTGTGTACGACTATGTCGTTGTCGGCGGTGGCACCGCCGGTTCTGTGATCGCCTCCCGTCTCACCGAGGACCCGGATGTCACCGTCGCCGTCATCGAGGGCGGCCCCTGCGACATCGACCGCGAAGACGTCCTGACACTGCGCAAGTGGCTCGGCCTGCTCGGCGGGGACCTGGACTACGAGTACACGACCACCGAGCAGCCGCGCGGCAACTCGCACATCCTGCACAGCCGCGCCAAGGTCCTCGGCGGGTGCTCCTCGCACAACACGCTGATCTCGTTCAAGCCGCTGCCGTCCGACTGGGACGAGTGGGAAGCGGCGGGCGCGGCCGGGTGGGGCGCCAAGAACATGGACCCGTACTTCGGCAAGCTGCGCAACAACATCGTGCGGGTGGCCAAGAAGGACCAGAACCAGATCGCCACGGACTGGATCGAGGCGACGAAGAGCGCGCTCGGTGTCCCCGAGGTCGTCGGCTTCAACGACCAGCCCTTCGAGGAGGGCGTCGGCTTCTTCGACCTGTCCTACCACCCGGAGAACAACAAGCGCTCCTCCGCCTCCGTCGCCTACCTCCACCCGCACATCGAGGCCGGCGACCGCCCGAACCTCACGCTGATGCTGGAGACCTGGGCGACGAAGCTGGAGCTGGACGGCACGACCGCCAAGGGCGTCCACGTCCGGACGAAGGACGGCGAGGAGGTCTACGTCGAGGCCGCCCGCGAGGTGCTGGTCTGCGCCGGCGCCGTCGACACCCCGCGGCTGCTGATGCACTCCGGCATCGGCCCGCGCAAGGATCTGGAGGCGCTCGGCCTGCCGTGCGTGCTCGATCTTCCGGGCGTCGGCGAGAACCTGATCGACCACCCCGAGTCGGTGATCGTCTGGGAGACCGACGGGCCGATCCCGGGCAACTCCGCGATGGACTCCGACGCGGGTCTGTTCGTCAAGCGGGACCCGGAGCACAAGGGCCCCGACCTGATGTTCCACTTCTACCAGATCCCGTTCACCGACAACCCCGAGCGGCTGGGCTACGAGCGCCCCGAGCACGGGGTGTCGATGACGCCGAACATCCCCAAGTCCCGCTCCCGCGGCCGGCTCTACCTCACCTCCGCCGACCCCGAGGTCAAGCCCGCGCTCGACTTCCGGTACTTCGCGTACGACGAGAACGGGGTCGACTACGACGGCGACACCCTCGTCGACGGCATCAAGCTGGCCCGCAAGGTCGCCCAGGCCGAGCCGTTCAAGAAGTGGCTCAAGCGCGAGGTCTTCCCCGGCCCGGACGTGACCGACGACGCGGAGATCAGCGAGCTGGTGCGCAAGGCCGCGCACACCGTCTACCACCCGGCCGGCACCTGCAAGATGGGCGCCGCCGACGACCAACTGGCCGTGGTCGACCCCGAATTGAAGATCCGCGGACTGGCCGGCATCCGTATCGCCGACGCCTCCGTGTTCCCGACCATGCCCGCCGTCAATCCGATGCTGGGCGTGCTCATGGTGGGGGAGAAGTGCGCCGAACTGCTCCGCAAGGCCCCGACCCAAGGAGGTGATGCGTGATGGCTACCACTGCCGCCGGCGCATCCGAGATACCCAACGCCCGCACGCCCGAGTCCGCTTCCGGCACCGAAGCGGACGGCCGCGAGGTCGTCTTCTCCGTCCGCCACCTCTGGAAGGTCTTCGGCCCCAAGGCCGACCGCATCCCCGACGACTCCTCGGTCACCGGCCTGAGCGCCCAGGAGCTGCGCGAGCAGACCGGCTGTGTGGCCGCCGTCCGCGATGTCTCCTTCGACGTCCACAAGGGCGAGGTCTTCGTCGTCATGGGCCTGTCCGGCTCCGGCAAGTCCACCCTCGTACGCTGTCTGACCCGGCTGATCGAGCCGACCAGCGGTGACCTGGAGATGGACGGCGAGGACGTCCGCGCCATGGACCGCACCTCGCTGCGCGAACTGCGCCGCCGCCGCGCCGCGATGGTCTTCCAGCACTTCGGCCTGCTGCCGCACCGCACCGTCGTCGACAACGTCGCCTATGGCCTGGAGATCCAGGGCATGAGCAAGACGGACCGCCGTGAGAAGGCGAACGAGATGGTCGACAAGGTCGGCCTGGCGGGGCTGGAGAAGCGCCGCCCCGGTCAGCTCTCCGGCGGCCAGCAGCAGCGCGTCGGCCTGGCCCGCGCGCTCGCCGTCGACCCCGAAGTACTGCTCTTCGACGAGCCGTTCAGCGCGCTCGACCCGCTCATCCGCCGCGATATGCAGGAAGAGGTCGTCCGCCTGCACCGCGAGGAGGGCCGGACGATGGTCTTCATCACCCACGACCTCTCCGAGGCGCTGCGGGTCGGCGACCGGATCGCCCTGATGCGCGACGGCGAGATCGTCCAGCTCGGCACCCCCGAGGAGATCGTCGGCTCCCCGGCCGACGACTATGTGCGCGACTTCGTGCGTGACGTCCCGCGCGAGCAGGTGCTGACCGTGCGCCGCGCGATGCGCCCGGCCAAGGACGGCGAGGCCGACGAGGGCCCCACGCTGGGACCCGACACCCTGATCTCCGACGCCATCGAGGCGGTTGCCCGCTCCGGCGGTGCGGCCCGTGTCGTCGACGACGGCCGCTGCCTGGGCATCGTCGACCATGCCTGCCTGCTGAACGTGGTCGCCCGGCTCGACAGCCCGCAGCACGGCGAGGTGGCCGCCTGATGTACGCCGCCACCACCCACCGCGGTGCCATACGCGCCGTCGGCTCCAGAGCTCCCGCGGCCACGCCCCGGGCCCGGCTGCGCGCCACCCTGCTGCGCCACTGGCGCGAGGCCCGGCGCTGCGCCGCCCTGAACGTGCCCACCGGCACCGTGAAGCGGGGGCGCGCATGAGCACCGCCACCACCACCGCGCCCCGCGTGGCCGGCGCCGACGCCAAGACCGGTCCGGTGCAGGCCCTGCTGCGCCGCCGCGGCCTCGCCAAGCTCCTGCTGCTCGCCGTCGCCGCGGCGGTCCTGGTCCCGCTGATCAACGCCCAGTGGCCCGGCGCCCTGTGGCCCTCGGACCTGACCGTCGATGTCTCCGGTCCGCTCGGCAAGACCAGCGACTGGATCATCAACAACCGCGACAGCCACTGGCTGTTCGTCTACTTCCTCGGCCACCTCAGCAACGCCGTGGTGATCTCCGTACGCGGCGTCTACCTGCTGCTGCTCGCACTCGGCTGGACCGGTGTGACGGCCGGGGTCACGCTGCTCGCCTGGCGCGTCGCCGGGATCCGTATCGCCGCCACCGCGCTGATCTCCTTCCTGGTCAGCGGGCTGCTGGGGACGTGGGTCCCCACCATGCAGACCCTCGCCCTGATGGTCGTCGCGGTCGCCGCCTCGGTCCTCGTCGGCGCCCTGCTGGGCCTGGCCGCGGGCCTGTCGGACCGGCTGTTCCGGCTGCTGCGTCCGGTCCTGGACACCATGCAGGTGCTGCCCGCCTTCGCCTATCTCCTGCCCGTCGTGCTGGTCTTCGGCATCGGCGTCCCCGCCGCGCTGCTGGCCACCGTCATCTACGCGGCTCCGCCGATGGCCCGGCTGACCGCGCTCGGCCTGCGCGGCGCGGACCCCGGCGTGCTGGAGGCCGTCTCCTCGCTCGGCGCCACCGGACGGCAGCGGCTGCTGACCGCCCGGCTCCCGCTGGCCCGCAAGGAGCTGCTGCTCGGCGTCAACCAGACGATCATGATGGCGCTGTCCATGGTCGTGATCGCCTCGATGATCGGTGCGGCCGGCCTCGGTGACCGCGTCTACCAGGCGCTCGCCTCGGTCGACGTCGGCGCCGCGCTCGCCGCCGCCATTCCGATCGTGCTGCTGGCCATCGTCATGGACCGCACCACCGCGGCGGCCGGCGAACGGCTCGGCGCCGGCACCGCCGCCACCGGCCCGCAGTGGCTGCGCGGCTGGCGTGCCTGGACGGGCGTGGCGGCGGTCACCGCCGTCCTCGCCCTCGCCGGCCGGCTGTCCGGCTCCCTGGTCTGGCCGGGCGCCTGGGCCGTGGATCTCGCCCGCCCCGTCAACGACTTCAAGGAGTGGATGGTCAACCACCTCTACTCCGGGGTTCCCGTCGTCGGCGGCACCGCCGACTGGGCGGCGCACTTCACCGACTGGGTGCTCAACCCGCTGCGCGACGGCCTGACGGCGCTGCCCTGGTACGGCACGCTGCTCGTCGTCGCCGCACTGGCCTGGCTCATCGGCACCTGGCGCACCGCGCTGACCGCCGTCCTCGCGATGGCCGCCGTCGGTGTGCTGGGCGTGTGGAAGCCGTCGATGAACACCCTGTCCCAGGTGATCGCCGCCCTGGTGGTGACCCTGGTGCTGGGCTTCGGCGTCGGCATCCTCGCCGCCGGCAGCAAGCGCCTGGAGGCGATTTTGCGTCCGGTCCTGGACGTCATGCAGACCATGCCGCAGTTCGTCTACCTCATCCCGGTGGTCGCGCTGTTCGCGGTGGGCCGCGCCCCGGCCGCCGCGGCGGCCGTCGTCTACGCGCTGCCCGCCGTCATCCGCATCACCACCCAGGGCCTGCGCCAGGTGGACCCGGCGGCCATCGAGTCCGCCCGCTCGCTGGGCGCCACCCGCTGGCAGATGCTGCGTCAGGTGCAGCTCCCGCTCGCCCGGCCGGCGCTGCTGCTGGCCGTCAACCAGGGCGTGGTCCTCGTCCTCGCCGTCGTCATCATCGGCGGTCTGGTCGGCGGCGGTGCCCTCGGCTACGACGTCGTCACCGGCCTCGCCACCGGCGACCTGGGCCTCGGCCTGGTCGCGGGTGTGGCCATCGTGTGCCTGGGCCTGATGCTCGACCGGGTCACCCAGCCCACGGAACGCCGCACGGCAGGGAAGGGAGTCTGATCATGTCCCGTACGCGTACCAAGATCCTCGGGACGGCCGTGTTCACCGGCACGGTGCTGCTCTCCCTTACGCTCTCGGCCTGCGGCAAGGCCGACATGACCAAGCAGACCTCGCCGTTCGCGGCGGCCAAGGGCTCCAAGTCGGTCACCCTCTCGGTGCAGACCTGGGTCGGCGCCCAGTCCAATGTCGCGGTCGCCAAGTACCTTCTCGAACACAAGATGGGCTACCACGTCGACACCGTCCAGGTGGACGAGATCCCCGCCTGGGACGCCCTCAGCCAGGGCCGGGTCGACGCGATCCTGGAGGACTGGGGCCACCCCGACCAGGAGAAGCGCTACGTCAAGGACAAGAAGACGATCACGGCGGGCGGCGGCAACGGTGTCACCGGCCATATCGGCTGGTTCGTCCCCAAGTACTGGGCCGACAAGCACCCCGAGGTCAAGAACTGGAAGAACCTCAACCAGTTCGCCAAGCAGCTCCGTACGCCGGAGAGCGGCAACAAGGGCCAGCTGATGGACGGTTCGCCGTCCTACGTCACCAATGACAAGGCGCTGGTGAAGAACCTCGGGCTGAATTACGAGGTGGTCTTCGCGGGCTCCGAGGCGGCGCAGATCACCCAGATCCAGCAGTTCGCCAAGCAGAAGAAGCCCTTCCTGACGTACTGGTACGAGCCGCAGTGGCTGTTCAACCAGGTGCCGATGGTGGAGGTCAAGCTCCCCAAGTACACCGATGCCTGTGCGGCCAAGGGCGCCAAGGATCCGCAGTCCATCAACTGCGCCTATCCGACCACCCCGCTGCAGAAGTTCTTCAACACGGAATTCGCCAAGAAGGGCGGCACTGCCGCGGCGTTCCTGAAGAACTTCACGTGGACGAAGGACGACCAGAACGAGGTCTCCGAGTCGATCGCGTCGAGCGGTCTGACCGCCGACGAGGCGGCCAAGCGCTGGGTGGAGAAGCACCCGGACGTCTGGCAGAAGTGGCTGCCCAAGAAGTAGCCGCGCACCGCCGCACACAAGGAAATACGGGAAGCCGCGGGAGACCGCGGAACTCGCGGACGGCCGCGGGCAGTCGCACGGAGCGTGCGGCCGCCTGCGGCCGTCTTGCGTCGTCCGGTGTGGTCGTTGTCCGTCGTCCGGTGTGGTCGTCTTCCCTTTTCCCTTTTCCGTCGTCCGTCGTCCGTCGTCCCTCGTCCGGTGCGCGACGGCGCCTTACCCGTTCGGGTGGCGGGCGGCGAACTGCCGCACGGCATGCGGGCGGGCGCAGAAGGCTGGCAGCCGCCACCGACGAAAGGCTCGTCATGCCCCTGCCGCCGCACTGCCCCACGCCCGACTGCGACGACCGGCTGTGGAAGGACACCACGCACACCGACACCGACTGGGACAACTGGCGCTGGTGGTGCTGCCGCTGCGACAAACAGTGGTATCCCACGGCGGAACAGCTCCAGGACTACCGCTACGCGACGGCAGACGGACTGCACCGTCCCGCACACCGGAACCCCCGGCCGGCCCGGCGGTAGGACGGTCGCCGGCCCCGCCGCCTGGTGCGTGGGTCCGGGGCCGGGCCTACCTGCGCCGACGCGGGCTGCGCCGGCCGGCGGATCCCAGGAGTTCCAGGAGTTATGGGAGCTACAGGAGTTAACGGGCCGCCGTCCACTCCTCACGGGCTGCCACGTACTCCACATCGCCGTGCTCCGCGCCCTCGATGTAGTCCGGCCACTCCTCGAAGAAGGTCCGTACGTAGCGCAGTCCGGCCTTCTCCAGCACACGGCGGGACCCGTGGTTGACCGTCATGGTCGTGGCCGTGACCCGCTGGACGCCCAGCCCGCCCGAGGAATTCCGGCAGGGCCCGCGCCAGGACCTCCGCCCGTGGCACCGGCCGCCCGGTGTCGATGAAGTGCATGACCTCGGGGTCGCCGTGCAGCGCGACGAGTGACTCCGCGTCGTCCGGGGTGAACCGGCGCAATACGAGCCGCTCCGTGCGGACCAGGATCGAGGAAGCCGGCATCGCGTACGTCCCGTTCTGTTGTCCGTCGGGGCGCCGGGCCCTGGTTGCCCGGCGGTCTTGGCGTGACGGCATAGTAGGGCGCAGCCCTATGAGGGACATGACAATTACGGCGCGCCGCCCGCCCGGCGCCGCCACGTATCAGGGGGACTCCGCGCGATGCCATCCATCCGCCGCTCCACCGCCGCGGCCGCGGCACTGGTCGCACTGCTCGCGGGCACCGTCACCGCCTGCGGCCCCGGTGATGACAAGGCCGCCGCTTCGGGCGCCGGCCAGAACGGCATGCCGACCGGCCTGGACGGCCTGAAGAAGTGGAAGGACGGCGGCTGGCAGAACTGGGACAAGTGGGCCCGCGGGGCGTCGGACTTCGTCAACCCGGTCATCAAGGACCACTGGAAGGCGGACCGGCTGGCCAAGGCGAAGGACTCGCCGGAGATCGGTGTGCAGGCCACCGGCGCGGGAAGCGAGTTCGACGCCACGGACCCCGAGCCGCAGCCGATCACCGCACAGCAGGTGGCCCGCCCGTACCACCAGCACATGGCGCCGGTCGGGAAGATCTTCTTCGACAGCCCGAAGGGTCCGATGGTCTGCTCGGGCACGGTCGTCGAGGACCCGGCGCACCCGGGCAAGTCCAACCTGGTGTGGACCGCCGGCCACTGCGTGCACTCCGGCAAGCAGGGCGGCTGGATGCGCAACATCGTCTTCGTGCCGTCCTACAACGACGACGGCGTGCCGATGAACGAGGTCGGCGCCACCCCGCCCCAGCAGGTCACCCCGTACGGCCGGTTCTGGGCCGACTGGATCACCACCTCCGGTGAGTGGATCAACATGGGCAGCGAGGAGACCGGAAACGGCGGCTCCGCCTACGACTTCGCGGTGCTGCACGTCAAGCCGGAGAACGGCGGCGGCAAGTCGCTCCAGGAGACCGTGGGCGCCGCCGCCCGGGTCGCGTTCGACACCCCCTCCGCCGACCGCATCGCCTCGCTGGACGCCTTCGGCTACCCGGCAGCGCCCCCGTTCGACGGTGCGCGCATGATGAACTGCCCGGCCCGCCCCGGCCGCCTCGTCATGCAGCAGGGCACGCCCGCCATGAACCGCATCGGCTGCACCATGACCGGCGGCACCTCCGGCGGCGGCTGGTTCGTCAACCACAACGGCAAGCTGACGCTGGTGTCCAACACGTCGATCAGCTCCAACGCCCACACCTGGCTGGCCGGCCCGCACCTCGGCCCGGAGGCCCAGCGGGTCTTCCACGAAATCAGCCAGAAGTTCGCGAACCGGTAAGCCGGATCGCGCAACCGGGCCATGGCGCGGGCGGGTACGGCGGGGCATGGGGACAGCTCGGCGAATCGGTACGTGTGGTGCGCGCGGGTGCCGGTCCAGACCAGCCACAGGTCCCGCATGGCTGGTATCTCGGCTGTCCAGAGTTGCGCGGTGTGCTCGTTGTGCTGGTCATGCTCGCCGAGTTCGCATAACAGGAAGTCGTCCAGGGCGAGCACGTCCGGCAGGTTGTCGGGTCCCCCCCTCCATGGTGGTGAGCGCAACGAGCCCCTCTATATAGGGAACGCTGGTGTAGGCGGTGCATTGCAGCACTTCGCGTGGTCCTTGGCGGTGTATGGGCGAGAAA
Source organism: Streptomyces sp. NPDC054765 (assembly GCF_053612065.1). Taxonomy (NCBI): domain Bacteria; kingdom Bacillati; phylum Actinomycetota; class Actinomycetes; order Kitasatosporales; family Streptomycetaceae; genus Streptomyces; species Streptomyces sp. NPDC054765. The sequence goes on from NZ_JBSHBP010000019.1 coordinate 115,017, forward strand.
GCGGAGCCCCGCCCGCAGATCGGCGAACGGGGCGCGCTCGTGAGCATCTACAGGGTCAGCCGCCGAGAGTGCCGGTCACGGCAGACGGGCCGGGGAAGTCTTCGGGCAATGCGTCCATCAGCAGCTCGTCAACGGGCTGCCCGAGCCAGTAACCGGACTGCCGAAGTCGACCAGACGGGCGGAACCCCGCCTTTTCATAAGCCGCGATCCCAGCCCGGTTGGGCTCCAAAACCTTGAGCCACACCATGCGTAGGTGGGCAAGGTGAAACGCCCAGTCCAGCGTGAGCCGTGCCGCTTCCGTGGCGTATCCCTTACCGCGCTCCTCAGGGGCGAGCACGATCACGAACTCAGCCGTACGCACGTACGGGTTGACTTCCAGGATCGTCATACCCACTGCCGTGCTGTCGTCCAGCCGTACCACCTCGAATTGCTGGAAGCGCTCATTGCCCCGCTGCCGCTCGTATCCGGCGGCGCGAACCTCCCAGGACTGCGGCGCCTTCCTGGTTTCTGTCTCTCCCTCTGTCTCTGCCTCTGCCTCTGTCTCTCCCTCTGTCTTCAGTTATCTCAACTTGCCTGTGAAGGCGGGAGGTTGAGGGGCAGGGAAATGGTTATCCCCGACGGTCGGGCGCCGGGATTTCATTGCGGTAGCGAAGGGAATAACGGCCCGGGAATTCCGCGGTCGAAGCGCACGCGTGGGTGGGTGCGTGTGTGCGTGTGTGCGTGGGTGTGGGGCGAGTGGGCGTATGGGTGAGTCGGTGCATAGTGGTCCGAACTGCGCTGGTTCGAACTGCAGGTCCGAACTGCGCTGTTGTGCAACGGCGTTGACGGTGGCGCAGAAAGGGCTCCCGGCGAGGTCCCGTACTGCCCGCGCGTCACCAGTACTGACACACGTCACATCCGCGCCCCATGGCGCACGCCGTGGGGCGCCGTGCGCGCCGCTACGCGCTGCGCCAATCAGGGTAAATGCGCGGAACGGCTATGGCGTGGCGGCGTGATCGGCGCGCCTACTGATGCTATCGACCGGCGGGTTGCCCACCTGGCGGAGGATATCGGTATGCAGATGCGAATCTCTGTCGGCTGCCATTACCGAGAGCCTTCCCCAGGTTGATGCCCACTTCCCGCAGATCAGCCAGATCGTCGGGGAGCTGAACGGCCCGCCATCCTCACCAAATTCGGAGGGCCATACCATGGCACCCACCTTCACGTTCGTGTCCGCAGCGCCAAACCCGGCGGTCTTCGGACAGAGCGTGACCCTGACCGCCACCGTTATCCCCCTGGGGCTGGGAACACCCACCGGCACCGTTACTTTCGTCGTCGCCGGCGGCCCCACCCTGACGGGAACACTCGTGGGCGGCACCGCGACCGTCACCACCAGCAGTATCAACGTGGGTTTTCACTCCATCACCGCGACCTACAACGGCAGCCCGCAGTTCTCGTCGTCCTCCGGTACGGCCTCCGTGACGGTGGGCAAGGCGTCGACGACCACGACGGTCACCTCCTCGCCGGACCCGTCGAACTTCGGACAGACGGTCTCCCTCACCGCCACCGTCGCTCCGGTCGCGCCGGGCGCGGGCACCCCGACCGGCACCGTCACCTTCTCCATCACCGGAGGCGGCACCCTGACGGGCACGCTCTCGGGCGGGACGGCAACCGTCACCACCAGCAGTCTCAGCGCCGGTACCCACTCCATCACCGCGACCTACAACGGCGATTCCCACTTCAATGCCTCCACCGGCACCGACACACAGACGGTGCTGCCGACCCTGTTGCCGACGAC